>CAZZFH010000001.1:0-37437 GCA_964653295.1 uncultured Candidatus Bathyarchaeia archaeon
GGTGGATAACAGTCCTCACCCATGAGAACCCTGCCCAAGGTGTTTGGGCTCAACCCATCAACATCCTTCTCCGGATCAATAGCATCCACAGCCTTCAACTCATCCAAGCCCTCTGCTAATGGTAGCTGGACCATTATGCCATGGATCTTGGGGTCCTTGTTGAGTTTTTTAACAAGTGCAACGAGTTCTTCGTCTGTGGTTTGTTCAAGGTGATGGAATTCACAGTACATCCCAATGGACTCTGCTCTTTTCTTCTTGAGCTTCACATACCGGGCGCTATACTGGTCATCACCAGTAAGAACCAAGGCTAAGCCGGGTGTTACCCCCTTCGCTGCGAGTTTTTCTACCTCGACGGCAAGCTCTTCCATTACCTTGCTGGTGGTCTCTTTTCCATCTAATACTATTGGCATTCTAACTCAGTCCCTTGATTACCCCGTTCTCATCGATGTCCATATCATTTGCCGCTGGCTTGCTTGGGTGAGCAGGCATTGTCGAGATGTCTCCACAATATGCAACGATGAATCTTACTCCAGTGCTGGGTTTGAGCCTTACAATGGGCAATACATAGCCTTCTGGGGGCATTCCCTGTATCTTGTCATTATCAGTTAAGCTCAGAGGGGTCTTTGCCATACAGATGGGCATCTTGTCGAAGCCCAGTTTCTCGATCTGACGTAGGTTGCTTCTTGCATCACTGTTTAGCTCGATGTCAGCTACCTTGTACATCTGGGTTGCGATGATTCTGATCTTCTCCTCGACAGGCATATCTAGGTCGTATAGGAAGTGGAAGTCGCTGGGTTTCTCTGCTTCTTCAAGAACTAGTTTGGCTAGTTCTGTTCCACCGGGACCGCCCTTGAGCACTGTATCGGTGAATGCTGCGGGTACTCCTTCTGCCTTTGCCCAGTCGAGAACGACTTTGATCTCAGCATCATCATCAGAATAGAAGTGATTCATACAGACCACTGGTCTTAACCCGAATTTTCTGACGTTATCAACCTCGTTTGCGAGAATAGGAAGCCCTTCCTTCACCTTCTCAGGGTTTACCTCCTTCAAGTCTCTGTATTTGACGCCTGCATGACGCTTCAACGCCTTGATAGTAGCAACCACCACAACGACGCTTGGTTTGAGTCCACCAGCCCTTGAGGCGATGTTCATGAACTTCTCCATACCAAGGTCTGCACCGAACCCAGGCTCCACAACAACATAATCAGTTAGCTTGAGAGCCGTCTTTATAGCCGCAAGGCTTGGGCAACCGTGAGCAATATTTGCAAATGGACCACCGTGGATGATGGCTGGGGTGTTTTCCAGTGTCTGAACAAGGTTGGGTTTAACAGCCTCCTTCATCAGTATAGCCATAGCACCAATGCCACCGATCTCCTTGGCTTTCACTGCACCGCCTTTGCTGTTGAATGCTACTGTGATCTCGCCCATACGCTCCTTACAGTCCATCAGGTCCTTACTGATGGCGTGGATAGCAGCGATCTCAGAAGCAGTAGTAATCTCGAACCCAGTCTCATAGGGGACACCACCATTCTTGTCCCCCAGACCAGCGACAACGTATCTCAGGGACCTAGACTCAATATCAAGAACCCTCTTCCACATAATGTTCTTGATGTCAATGTCTAACGCGTTGCCTCTGAAGATATGATTCTCCATAAGACTCGTAAGCAGGTCATGGGCACAGGTGACTGCATGCAGGTCGCCTGTGAAGTGAATGTTGATGTCTTCCATTGGAAGAACCTGTGCGTATCCGCCGCCAGCGGCGCCGCCTTTTATCCCGAATACGGGTCCAAGGCTTGGCTGCCTGAGTACAACTATGTTTTTCTTGTTCAACTGACCCAGTGCCTGTGCTAGACCAACAGCCATGGTAGTCTTACCCTCACCAGTTTTGGTGGGAGTGACCGCCGTAACTACGATTAATTTTCCGTCAGGCTTGTCCTGTCGCTCCCTTAAAACATGGGGTTTGATCTTGGCCTTGTATTTTCCATATAATTCAATATCGTCCTCTGTGAGCCCAAGGCCCCCAGCGATCTCTTTGATAGGTTTGAGCTCTGCGCTCTGAGCTATCTCAATATCTGGTGGAATTGCCATATTTATTCCGTTAATAATCATTGGTCACGCATTAAAACTTGTTGAAAAAAATAAAAAAGGGTTATATTCCCTCATGGAGAACCTTGTACTCTTTATCGGGTCCAGGTTTTGTGAGACTCCACTCATAGCCACGTTGAGTAGTAACATACTCGGGCCAAGGCAGATCAATGGGTGGATAGAAATCCTTCGGCAGCAACGGAGCAACCCATTTACTACCACCTATGCCTCCTCCAGTTCGTTCCTCAAACTCTTTCTGGGCCTGTGCCAGCTCAGATGGATTGGACAGGATATCGATGATGGCGGTACCAAGCGTCTTTGAGGCGGTGATGATCCCAGGGTCTATACAGGCTGAATAACCATTCAAAGCGAATCTAGCCCACATTGGTAGGGGTTGATCAGGGTTAGGGTTCCTGAGACTGGCGTTTGCGGTGTTGAGCCTCGTTGATGGGGCTGTCCACTGATAGTCGACATAGTCGTCACTGCCTTGAGTATTTACCCACGGGGGGAACTGGTACCTGATATCCTTATCAATATAGTCGATTGGCGATATCTTCTGGCATGCCTCAGTGAATGGATCATCCATGGGTTTAAAGCCCAAGTTCTCCTGTAGCTTGCGTCCAAACTCCTTGGCTTCCTCATTGAACACTGGTGGACCAACTAGTTGCAGGTTCCTGTAGATTATCTCTGATAGCTTCTTGTTGCTGAGCCCTACCCTTGTTCTCGCGATGATTCGCTTGGTTACCCTAGTACCTGTGATCTGGGCTACTCCTTTGGCTGTGTTATCCAAGACATCTGATATCTGCTGCTGCATCTCAAGTATTGGAGCCCTGTGAGCGTATTGTATCTGGGCAATTCGTGGGGGTAGGTTATCGCTTGTGGCTTGTCCCCCCACCATTATGTACTCGTTGAGGGTCCAATACGCAGTATAGGGCAGCATCGCGTCCTCAACATACTTTGTTGCAGTATACATCAGACACACAGCGTCCAGTGCAGCTGGTATCCGCCCACCCGAGTGACCCAGCATCTTGAATGGGATATTCTTTGGCCTGAACCATTTCTCAGGGTTGACCGTCTCGAATGTATAGAGGGTGTTCCAGTAGCTGGCGGCGTTGATCTCATATCGAACAGTATTGTACCCGGCTGGGTGATACGGCAACGAGGCGTTGAAGTCATCGAAGTAACCCTTTGCCGCATGCACAGGCTTTGAACCACATACCTTCTCGGCTGGCTCACCAAACAACTTCAAAGTTCCCTTCAAGCCATGCTTCTCCATAGCGTGTTTGGCTGCTAGGAACCCGAATAATGCACCAGTCCCTAATCCGCTATGTGGGTCAGTGTGCCCAGCTGCGTATGGATGTAGTTTATCGTCTCTAGGTTTCTTGTAGGGAACATTCGCCTGACTGGTCCCAGGAACGGCGTCATACTCAGCGAATCCACCGATAACTGGTTTCCCATTGCCCCACACAGCGCAGAACGCTGTGGGCATCTCTCCGCTTCCCGCTTCCACTGTCCAGCCATCCTCACTGAGGAGCTTCACATAACCCGCAGCAGACTTGTACTCCCTGAACGCTGGTTCAGCGTAGTTCCATATCTCCATGTGGAAATCAGACAGCCACTCCCTGTTATCGTCAAGATAGTCTAGGGCGGTCTGCTTTTCCTTCTGAATCTTACTCAAAAATAATCACCAATACCATATTGATCTAGGGTATATACATTATTTACCAACACGTGTACCGAAAACTTATCTCTTCAGAGAGAGTCATAAACAGGCATAGGTGAAAGAATTGGTTACAGTTACTTTCGTAAAGATTGGTTTCATAGGTACAACTATAATAATCGAGGCTCTCCTCGATGAGCGAAGCGCAAGAACAGACCTCAAGATGAGGGTAGTCTCATGTGGGGTAAGCATGGATGAGGCAGACGCAGAGGAAGTCAGCAAAATCGCGGCTGGCATCAAGTCTGATCTCTATGTGGTAATATCACCCAACGCTGCACTGGCTGGACCTAAAAAAGCCAGAGAGGTACTAAAAGAGACAGGAAAACCCATTATCGCCATCAGTGATGAGCCAAGCAGAAAAGCGATGAAACAACTCCCAGAGGAAGGGATAGGATACATAGTCATATATGGAGACCCCATGATTGGGGCAGTCACATCATTCCTCGACCCAGTGGAGATGGCTATATTTAATGGGGATGTCTTGAAGGTTCTCAGCGTGACAGGTGTATTCAGGCTGATTCATTCGGAGCTTGACAGGGTATTGGACGAGATAAAAGCTGGACAGAAACCCACGTTACCAGAGATCGTTATCACCAAGATGTTGGCTCTAGAACACAGTGACTTGCAGAATCCTTATGCATATGCAAAAGCCTTGGCTGCCTTTAATATGAGTCGAGACGTGGCAAGCCTAACCACAGAAGGAGTATTCAAGACAGAGGACCGAACAGAAACCATACACAAGGTCACAGCAGCCCACGAACTAATCAGACAAGCAGCGAAGCTAGCTGATGAGGCTCGTGAGATAGAAAAAGCCAATGACACAGTCATGCGATACACCCACTTCAAGAAAGGCGATAGAAGAAGAAAGACCGAGCTTCACGGAAAACATGAGTAATATGCTATCTGTGCCTTTCTCTTCCCCTTCTCACATTTACTGCCTGACCATTTTTGAAACGCATCATCTCTTCTGAGGTCAATACAGCCTTACCAACAGCCACTACCTCACCGCTGATATCGCGAACTATTATCTCATCATCTGGTCTAATCCCGGGTCCAGCCTCAACCACATGCTTGGCGAAGAGATTCTTACCCAGCACGATGAACTCTAACACATCATCAATCACGACAACATAACCAGTGAATCCAGGCAAAGAATTCAATCTCTCCGCCCCAGCGATAGTGATGGTGAATAAGGCATCAGTCGGACGATAATTGGCTAGCAACACATCTTCCAAGAAAATATGTCTCGGACGACTCGTGTTTCGGCTATACTCTATATGTATGCCATCTGGAAATAGTATCTCTCCTGCCCCGTATCCGAACTGGTAATCGGCTATTGCCCGAAGCCTCTGGAGGTCCTCGTTCATCAGCAAGCCTATGCGTTGATGATTTATAAGACGATGCCCCATTGGGATATGAGGCTTAAAGATGCGTTGCGAGGTATGCGGACGAGAAATACATGGACCACCATACTACAGAGTTATCGAGGGCGGCAGACTTACGGTCTGCTCACAATGCTCAAAGTTCAGCGACCAAGAATGGGACCCCAAAAGACCCCAAGCAAGAAAGAGTCCAACACGCAGGAGATCAGCACAACCACAGCCCAGACGGCGAAGCGACATCGAGACAGCAGAATCCCTAGAACTCGTAGAAGGTTATGGTATGATCATCAAGAAGGCGAGACAGAAAAAAGGAATGTCAGTCGAGGATTTCGCTAAGAAGATAAGCGAGAAAGAGTCTGTGGTTAAGAAGCTTGAGAAAGAGAATATGAACCCACCCTTGAATCTGGTTAGGAAGGTCCAGCGAGAACTCAGCATCAATATTCTTGAGGAAGCTGAGACAGGAAGCGGAGCGGTCCTTACAAGACCAATGGGACCGAGAACGCTTGGAGACCTAATAAAAATCAAGGACTCCACCAAGAAAGAGGAATAATCATACCATCTATCATTCTTTTAACTGGTACTCCTGGGACCGGCAAGACCACCGTAGCCAAGATTTTATCCACTGAACTGGATGCGAGACACATTGAGTTATCAGTTTACGCAATGGAAAATGGGTTAATTCTGGAGAATGACGCTGAGAGGGATACACAGATAGTTGATATGGATGCCCTTAGGGAATCACTTTTAGAGCTTACAAGCCACACAGAACAGACCATCATAGTCGATGGGCATTACAGCCATGAATTATTTGATGTAGAACTGGTGAACCTCGTCATAGTTCTCAGGAAAGCCCCATGGGAGCTATATGATGTACTCCAGAACAGGCTGTACAGCTACGAGAAGGTCTGGGAAAACCTAGAAGCAGAGATAATGGGAGTAATCTCAGATGAAGCACAAGAATATCCAAGGGAGAAACTACACGAGATAGATACAACGGGTAAATCTGCTGTAGAGGCTGCTGAGGATATCTTAGGGGTTATCAGAGGCGAAAAGCCTGCAAGCTTTGGTCCCATCGACTGGGTTACATACCCAGAGACCCTCAGAGTATTGGTGAACAGGACATGTACTTTATCATAAACTGCCCGAGCTGTGGAAAAATTATTATGGCTAGCACAGCCAACCGCACAAAAACATGTCCTCATTGCGGCTCAAAAATACAGATATTCAACGCAAAGATATTAGCCAAGACTGAGTCAAGCCAAGATGCGTTGGAGATAATTCAACACCTAAAGCAACGGGAAAACACCGACCCTCATCCGGTAACTTTTAAAAAATTCAGGGCATAAGCACCTGAAAAGTTTCTGATTTTTATACTGGTACTGTATGATAGTAGGGCAGAGGAATAATATTGGCGGCCGTAACAGGAAGAAAATTCTTTGAAGAACTTGGACAGCTTGTCGGAAAACCAGTAATAGTCGAGGACGCAGCTGGAAAGACCTATGAGGGAAACCTCCTCGGGTTTGATTCACAGAGTATGAGCGTCGCTATGGGTGACGTGAAAGGCTCACAAGGAACTCTATACCACAGGCTATTCATAACAGGCAATACAATCACGAAAATCATGGCCACAGATACACCGTTCAATCTTGACGGACTCAAAGAGAGACTCGATAGAGTCTTCCCAAACATGGTTCAGTACTTCCCAGAGGCAGGGGTAATGGTTGTAATGAACAAGATCAGGGTCAACGAGACAGGTGTAATAGAGGGAACTGGACCCGCTGCAAGCAGGGTTCAGGACATCTATAATAGGTTCATCCAAGAAACCTCATAACCCTTTTTTCAATATATTAATGAAAATTTTTTAAAAATATAGAAAAAAAATGGTTTTCTTGGAGATTTTTTTTGGTAAAAAAAATGGTTTTTCCATTTTTTCTTTACCCAAGACATATAAGCCTTGATTGGTATATATTAGTCGTAACACTTATTAATGGAGTATTTACCAAAAAATGGAAATTCAATATGAATCCGAGTGGATGAACCCCACAATAGAGCTTATGAAATGCCTAGGAATTATGGGAAAGCCAATAAGAAACGAGGAGATGGGCTCTATTGACTATAAGATTGATAATGATAAGGAAAAAAAATTGATCCGTGCGATAGTGGATAAGAATAACCACGCTGCACCTGTTTATGTTGATGTAATTCGAGGGACAATCGAAGAACTTGAAGAAAACAAGTATGATGAGGCAATAATTCTCTCAAAGAGGATAACCAACTCGGCGCATGATCTTGTAGCCAAGATAGAAAATCTGAGCATAATTACTCCCAACATGAAGAACAACTTCAATCTGATAGAAGTATTATCTGCAATACAGAAAAAAACCATAGATCTTTGCGAGATGAAATGTGGAAAAGCCCCAGAGACCAAAGAAGACTGTAAGGGCAAGACAGGAAGAAGCTACGAGTGCGATATTCGCAGGATAAGCGATGATGCTACATTCCATGCAACTATGAAATGGAAGAATGTGCTTTTAGAAGATTTCAACAACCTGTGTGAAGTAGAGAAAGAGATGAAAACCAACCTGGGGGTGAACTAAGATACCCACACACGGCTCGCTTACCAAGGCAGGTAAGGTCAGGTCACAGACACCAAAAGTAGATCGGACAGTTGATCATTCTGGACCAGGACCTATGCGTAAAAATAAGAGGTTATACATCAAACGGATTGTAACTCAGAGCGATAAAAGATATAATGATAGAAGAAGAAGGTAGAAATTTACTTACTTTTTCTATTCCTATTTTTTAGTGTTTTAGGTCAAATACCTAAGACTTATAACATACTATTTTCGTTAAAGGGGTAACTTATTTGTTAGATAAGTGGAAATTTCAAAATAGAAAACAATTGAGAGGTGACATATACTGAGAGGCGTAGTTAAGAAATGGTTATACGATGATGGATTTGGATTCATCAAAACAAAAGATACTAAGAAGGATATTTTTTGCCACAGTCGAGACGTGAAAAACTGTTATGATCTAGATAGTGGAGATGTAGTCGAGTTCGAGATCGAGAAGACCGATAAAGGCGTAAGAGCCGTCAACGTGAAGATAGTTTATAACTAATTCACATTTTTTAGACCAAATTATATACTGCATATTGTATTTGATGCCCTATGTCGTTTGAGCTGAGGGACCGAGACCTATTGGGAAGAATAGGCAGGATCACAGTCAAAGGGAAAAACCTTGAAACACCGGCATTCATGCCAGTGGTAAACCCACTAATTGAGACAATCCTTCCCCGAAAGCTCAAAGAAGAGTTTGGATGCGAGATAATCATCACAAACAGCTACATCATACGGAACCACTTCAAGGATACCTCAAACCTTGAGCTACACAATCTCCTTGACTATGATGGGGTAGTGATGACTGATAGCGGCGCATACCAGATACTGGTCTATGGCGATGTCGAGGTAACCCAGCCAGAGATAATCGAGTGGCAGAAACAGATTGGCAGCGATATCAGCGTCATCCTTGACATCCCCACAGGGTGGGATGTACCAAGGGAGACAGTTGAATACACGGTAGAGGAGACCCTCAGACGGGCGAAGGCAGCATTACCGCTAATCGAGGATACCCCAAATCTATGGGTTGGACCTATTCAAGGGGGTAAACATCTGGATCTTGTAGCCGAGTCTGCGAAAAGGATCGGTGAGATGCCTTTTGATATTCACGCATTGGGGAGTCCAACAGAGGTCATGGAGCGATACATGTACCCGGTCCTTGTTGATATGGCCATGACTGCGAAACTCAATGCCCCAATCGAGCGCCCAATTCATCTCTTTGGGGCAGGACACCCCAACATATTCGCAATGAGTGTAGCCATGGGATATGACCTATTTGACTCGGCGGCATACGCCCTCTTCGCCAAAGACGAACGCTACCTCACCAATAGGGGCACATACATCTTCAAAGACCTCCAATATCTACCATGCAGTTGCCCGATCTGCAGAAACCGGAGCCCAGAAGACCTGCGAGACAGGTCGAAGGGAGAACGCCAACAGTTAATCGCTGAGCATAACATGCATGTGACAATGGCTGAGATGGAAATAGTAAAACAAGCTATAACTGAAGGAAGTCTCTGGGACCTTGTAGAGACTAGAGCAAAGGGACATGCCCAGATGATGGCAGCATTGAAAACCCTAGAAAAGTATAGTAAATACCTTGAGGAAGGCAGCCCGGGATTCAAAGGCAAAGGAGTATTCTATTATGATTACCATAGCCTCTCCAAGCCAGAGGTAATCAGGTACAATAAAAAACTGCTCGAAAACTATCAAAGACCAACAGAAAAAGACATACAAGTACTCTTGACAGCGCCACCCCGAAAACCCTTCAACAAGAATCAAGGATTCAGGAAACTCAAGAAACAGACCGTGGAATTCAATGACAGGATTCACTATTGTTTCATGGCTGCTCCATATGGGTTGATACCCGAGTATCTGGCTGAGACCTATCCCACTAGCCAGTACCAGATAGCAGAGCCCCTAGACTATGAGACTGTTCAACACACTGTTGATGCCATCATGGAGTACCTAGAGAAACACCCCCTAGAACACACAGTAATCGTATACAGTAATACTCAGATAGATAACGAACTCATCAAGAGACTGGATGGGAAATACCCCACAATACTGAGTCAAGAACTGGGTGAAGAAGAAACAGCTGAAGCATTATTAGATATATTGAAGCAGATCAACAAATAAAAAAAGGGGTTTTTGATTATTTTAAGTAACATATAAAAAGGGCATTGCATTTTAGTGCCCTGTCCCCCTAGGGGAAATAGCGCGAGTTGTTCGTCAGGGAAAGGACTGAAAGACCGCTCCAAGCAGGAGCATAAATGGTTTTTCGACTAGGTTAAAGAATACAATGGTTAAACTAAGTTTCATGGGCGGCACCCATCAAGTAGGTGGTAATGCCATCCTAGTTAACAGTAATGAAGGAAATCTACTCCTAGAGTATGGAGTAAAACCCGGGACCCCACCGGAGTTCCCAGGACACATTAGAGCAAAAGACATCGATGGAATCGTCGTTGGGCATGCTCACCTGGATCACAGCGGGGCTGTACCCCTCTTTTATCTGAGTGAGAAAAAACCCTATTTCGCTACACGCACTACGAGCGAGTTGATGAAGATACTCATCAAGGACATGATTAAACTCAACAGCTACTATCTGCCCTTCGAGTACCTTGAACTGGAGAAGATGCAGCAGCAGCGAAACGATCTAAAATATGGTCAGAAGGTGAAGCTCAAAGACTTTAATTTCCAGCTAATCGATGCGGGTCACATCCCCGGAAGCGCGATGGTGGACATCGAGGTAAATGGGAAGAAGATTCTATACACGAGCGACTTCAACACAATTACGACCCGGCTATGTAACGCCGCCAAGATTCCAAGGAAGAAATATGACGCTGTAGTCGTGGAATCAACATATGCCCTCCATGAGCACCCTGAGAGAAAGGCGCTGGAGAAGGAATTCGTCAATGACATAAAGTCCACCCTCAATCAAGGGGGAAAGGTGTTAATCCCCGCGTTCGCGGTTGGGAGAAGCCACGAGATGCTCAGTGTACTGTATGCTCACAAGTTCGAGGGATACAAACTACTGGACGGGATGGCGAGAGCAGTAAACAAGGTCATGCTCGAATACCCGGATTCAGTAAAAACCCCCAAGACATACGCAAACGCGGTTAGGGATGTTCACGAGATCAGGGGCTGGAGAGACCGCAGGCAAGCTGTCCGTAAAGCAGACGTGATAGTAGCCCCCAGTGGAATGCTGCAGGGCGGTACTGTCATGTTTTATATGGAGAAACTGGCGCTGAACCCACAGAACAGCATATTCATCGTCAGCTTCCAAGTCCCAGGCACCAATGGAGCTAGACTCATGGAGACAGGGATGTTCCCAATAAAGGATAAAGAGACAAAGGTATCTGCCAAGATCAAGCACTTCGACTTCAGCAGCCACAGCGGCAAGACACCACTCCAGCAATTCCTAAAGGGATTGAAAGGCAAACCAGATGTCTACGTGATACACGGAGAAGAAGAGTCTTGCGATTACCTCGCCGAATACGTCAGAGATGAGCTTGATATGAACGGTGTTGCACCCAACAAGGAAGAAGAGTTCACAGTTTAATCTCAAACCTTTTATTCTTTTCAAACTCATTTTTCGGGATTTATATATGGGCAATAATGAGCAGCCTACCCGAGAGTATACCTTACGTGAATTAATGAAAGGCAATATTCTGGTCTTGACTGTAAGCCGGATAATCTGGAGCCTTAGCAGCTCCATCGTATGGCCCTATCAATCATTATTTATTCAAGACTTGGGGGGTACCAAACCAATAATCGGACTGATAACAGCCTTGGGCAATGTCACAGGAATGCTCTTCTATCCCCTTGGAGGATACATCGCGGATAAATCAGGTAGGGCAAAACTTGTAGGATACGCGACCCTTCTCTATGCTAGTAGTTTCCTGATATACGCGTTTGCGCCCTCATGGGAGTGGATCGCGATTGCTATATCGGTACAACAATTGATGTTGTTTTACATGCCTGCTCTCAACGCCATAATGGCTGACAGCATACCTCCGGGAGCACGGGGAAAGATACTGAGCCTAACCATTAGCATACCCGAGGCAGTAAGAATATTCGCACCCGTCATAGGAGGCTGGCTAATAGAGACCTATACACGGGTCCCAGCCATGAGAATTGGTTACTTGTTGAGCTTCATTACAGCAATGGCAGTAGGTGTTATGCGGATCAAGTTCCTGAAAGAGACACTTCCCCCACAGGAGTTCAAGTGGGATATCAAGAAAATATTCATCGAGAGCTACAAGGACATATGGAAATCCAGCCAATGGATATTCTCCAATCTACGAGGCTACACGGTAATAGCCATGGTCCTTATTTTTGTGGCTAGTCTCGTACAGCCGTTCTGGGTATTATACGCTAATGAGATAGTAGGGCTATCTGAGTGGCAGTGGGGCCAGATGCTTCTTGTTGCTGGATTAACCAAGACCATTGTGAGCCTTTTTGTCGGTAATTATGTGGATAAGATTGGCCCAAGAAAATGCATGATGATCGCATTTGTGCTTGGAGCACCGGGAATGATAGCTTTTCCATATGTAACGGGATTCGTTTCAGTGACACTGGTTTATGTTTTGCTTGTGCTTGCAAACGCGTTTGTCTGGATAAGTAGCGGCGTATACCTAGCCAATATTATTCCCAGAAACATCCGTGGGAGGATAATGGCGGGTCTAGGTCAGGGTATACCTCTTGGAATCTCGGGTGGTGGATATGCTCAGGGCTTTGTTCTGTTCATTCCCAATATGCTTGGGAGCTTGGTTAGTGGGTTCATCTATGAGTTAAACCCCATGTATCCATGGTACATCAATGCTGTAACGCTCGTTGCCTGTCTAGGATTCACCATTGGGATGGTCAAAGAGCCTGATCACGCTGAGGTATAAGCGAAACCATTAAAACCAACCTTACTTTTGTATGTGGACGCGTGAAAACAATGCCAGTCGAGATAAAAGACAAGGAAAAATTCATTGAAATATCTGAGAATGCCGCAGAGTGCCGGGTCAAGAAAAACAAGGACAATACCAAGCTCAAGCTTAGAACGGGAAAATACCTGTATACTATTAAGCTCGACCCTGATGAGGCGGATGAATTGGTTGGAAAATTAAACTGTCCAACAGTAGAGATTTAAAATCAGTTATATCTTGTTAATTAAAAATTATTTAAAAAAATTTAGAAATAGTAGATTTTTTTTCTACTTTTTCTCAAGATAGGCAATGTTGTTAACAACTGAGACCTCGACGCTGTTTTGAAGGTCTCTTGCATCGATTCTTTTCTTTAACTGTGTTCTGAGATAGTTGGCGTCTTTCTCCGGCACTTCCACCTTTACTAACTTGTGTTCACTTTTCATGAATGAATCGATGATGGGGTCATACTTACTGCCTTTTCTATATTTTCTTGAAGGCTTTTTTGATACTGGTTTTAAGTCGAACTTAACGTCACTCATATTATACGCCTGATATTCTTGTCATCTATTTCCTTTATATAAGTTATCATTGATTAATTGTTTATTGAATTAGTTACTCTCAAGTTGATAGAATAACTCTCATAAATAAAAATAACAAAAAAGTTTACACATGTATACACAATATAATATATATAAAAAAATTAGACTAAAGACAAACTCGTCTAATTAGTTGCTTGTAAGTCTCAACACCACGATCAATTTGCTCCAAACTAATATACTCATCAGGAGTATGCGCTTGATCTATGCTCCCCGGACCACAGATCACAGTAGGTATCCCAGCTTTTGAGTAGCTTACAGCCTCAGTATAATATGGTGCACCAACGGGCTCAGTACCAAGTATATCTTTTAATAAAGATACAATCGGTGAATCCAATGAGATATCTAATGGCAAACTAGCACTATTACTCAGTATTTCCGCTTTAAACATAGGATCATTTTCTGATAACCTGTTTATAATATCCATTAACCACTTCTTCGAGGTATTAGGGTCCTCATGACCGGGTACAAACCTGAAATTCAAGTTTAGATGAGCTTGATCAGGGATGATATTCGCCTTGAAGCCCCCTTTCATAATAGTGCATTCGACAGTAGTGGGTCCCAGAAGCGGATGCGGACTCTGGTTTAGCCTGTTTTGGAGGTCTCTAAGTTCATAGAGGAAATCGGCTGCTTTCTGGATCGCGTTTATACCTAACTCAGGTCGGCTGCTATGGGCAGCCTGCCCATGGATCATTACCTCAGCTCCCCCGGAGCCCTTGTGAGCTGGGATTATCTCCATCAAGCTAGGTTCACCTATCACCCCAAACATCGCCTCTTTGGGGGTAACCAGTCTATCTGAGAGCACCCGGTCCACGAACCACCCCCCAGTGTCCTCACCAGCAGTAAAAACGAGGGTCAACTGTTTCTTAAACTCCTCATTTATCAATTCCTCTGCAGCTTGAATAATACAGGCATCGGGGCCCTTCATATCACAGGCGCCCCGACCGTATAGCCTACCATCCTTAACAATTGGCTCAAAGGGTCCAGAGACCTTCCATAGCCCCGGGTCACCAGCCAGTACAACATCTATATGCCCTGATAGAACCAGCCCAGGGTTGGTTCCTTCACCTATTTTTGCAATTATGTTTGCTCTTCCCGGTTCTATGACCTGTAGATATGTATCGAAGCCTAGATTATCCAGATAGGCTTGTATCCATTCGGCGCAGGGTTGTTCCCTTGTTGGGGGTCCACTGGTATCGAATTTGATTAACTCCTTGGCTATATCAACGGCATTCAACTGATCTCACTGCAAAAAGCAACCTCAACGTATTTAGAGTTTCAGAAAGGTGATTGGTGCTCCCGCCGGGATTCGAACCCGGGTTCTCCAACTCGAAAGGCTGGAATGCTTGTCCGGACTACACCACGGGAGCACGTACCATCATTAACCACGAAGCCTGTTTATAATTGTTTTTCAACGGGAGTAGTTTTTATATTGAGGTTGCTAGTTTATTGGCTGTGCGTGGGGCCTGTAGCTCAGTTTGGCCTAGAGCACCTGGCTCATAACCAGGGGGTCATGGGTTCAAATCCCTTCAGGCCCACCATCACTCTTTCTCGGGGTTGCTTGTTATGCCTATTATCACGATTATGATGAGGGATATACCAGCTAGAAGGTGATTAATGTCATTATATCGATTGAGAAGATTGGGTTTGAGCTAATGATGATGGATAAACCTATGTAGACCCATGGAGATGAGCCCGAGGAAGAGCCTCCAGCAGGAAGTCTGGACGCCTGTCTTCAGGATATAGTTCTTGTAGGAATATGCCGAAGCCGTATTTTGATAGTGTTGCTGCGATCTGGGCGTATCTTGATAGACGATTGACCATTGATAATGATGGAGGATCATAATTAATTAAACGAGCCATGGTGTGATGTGAATGTTCATTGAAAACTTTTAGTATTATAATGCGTAACCTAGTACTGATTTGTCGTGGCGAATATCCTAGTTGTTGATGATGAGAATGATATTCTTGATATGACGGGCATCATGCTCGATGATGTGGGATATGATGTTCTTACCGCTTCGAATGGAGAGACAGCGATTGAGATGGTAAAAGACAACAATATCGATCTCATACTTCTCGATGCTGTGATGCCTGGGATGAATGGATTGGAGGTCTGCAGGACATTAAAGAGAAATGCCCAAACACGAGGCATACCGATTATTATTTTCAGTGCACTGGGAAACGGTCTTGATATGATGCTTGAGAATAGAGACAAGGCTGATGCCTACATAACTAAGCCGTTCACAAGAAAAGTATTACTCGAGAAGATAAATGAACTATTGTTCTAAGGAACTTGTTTTACTCTCATAAATTCAGGAATTATGTGGGGTGGAATTAGGTTATTTTTGGTATTTACCGGTTTCTGATAGAAACCTTTTAAATTGGACGACTCGTTACACTCGTAGAATCCAAGGAAACTTGGGCATTACATTCAACAAGTGAATATCATGTTTGACGAAGAAAAACCAGATGTCCTCGATGAAAAAGAGGAAAAAGAAGAACCCGAGGAAGAAGTAGAGTCCGAAGAGGTTCAGGTTGAAGAGAAAGCTGCTCCAGAGGAGGAGCCAGAAGTAGAGGAAGAACCCGAAGAGGTTCACTACGAGAACGCTGTCAACAAGGGAGACTTCATCAAGGTCGAGATGACTGGGAGCTCTGTCGAGACCGGGGAAGTATTTGAGACCACCAGCGAAGAGGTTGCTCAAGAGTCCGGTTTATGGGAAGAGAACAGGACATATGAGCCTAGGTTGGTCATCGTTGGAGACGGCTTTGTGCTACGGGGACTTGACGAGCGCCTACCGGGTACACCATTCGATGAGGAAATTGAGATAGAGATCCCTCCAGAGGAGGCTTTTGGTGAGAGAAACCCAGCAGAGGTCCAGATGGTGCCTTTCCGAGTTCTTAGGAGCAAAGGGATCAACCCATATGTTGGGGCTGAGCTGGAGATCGATGGAAGGCAAGCTATAGTTAGAAGCGTTGGAGCTGGAAGGGTTCAGTTAGATTATAATCATCCTTTGGCGGGAAGGCAGATCGTCTACAAGCTAAAAGTCATAGAGCATATGACCGACGAGAAGGACAAGATGAGAGCACTCATAGGTAGAAGATTCTTGGGAATCGATACAGCGGAGTTCGCCCTCAAGAAGACCAAGAAGAAGCTCAGGATCGGTATCCCTGACCAGATATTCTTTGGTGAGAACATCCAGATAGCCAAACGTGGCGTAGCGCTCGACCTTCTCAGATACTTTGAGGACATCGATGAAGTCGAATACTACGAGTCCATCAAACGATCCTAATTTTTCATAGGGGGAATCCCCAGTAAAGACTGAGGCAGCGATAATCGGAGCCGGTCCGGCGGGATTACTGGCTGCTGATGTTATTTCTAAGCATGGTTTTAGTGTTGAGGTTTTTGAGGAGCATGGACAGGTAGGCTACCCTGTTCACTGCGCTGGTATGGTTAGTGTTGAGGGGTTCAGCAGGCTGGGCATCGAGATAAAACCTGTTTTCCACCAGAACACGGTTTTCGGGGGAAGGATTTTCTCGAGTGATGGCAGCTGTATTACTATCAGGGACAGGAAACCTAGAGCCTATATCATTGATAGGGGGCGGTTTGATGCTTATCTCGCTGAGGTGGCTGAGGGTAATGGTGTAAACATCAATACAGCGAGACGGGTTGATCAAGTTATCTTCAAGGATGGCGTTGCTACGGGATTGAGGGTCGGGGGCTCAGAGATTGCGTCAAAGATTACTGTTGACGCTGAGGGGGTTTTGGGCAGGGTTCTGTCTAGATCGGGTGTTTCTACTTGTCAAGTGGGGGTATTGAACGGGTTTAATGTGGAGTTTGATGTGGAAGATATTGAATCTGATATGGTTGAGGTGTGGTTCAACCAAGAGACCTCCAAGGACTTTTTCACATGGGTGATCCCGATCAAAGAAAATCGGGTAAGATGTGGCTTAGCTACCTCAAGCAGTGATGGGGTAATGGCGCTCAAACACTTCATCGAGAAGCGCTTCAATAAAGAACCCTCATCAACAATCCACGGCGGACTCGTATACACAGGGGGACCAGTAAATAAAACCGCTTATCCGGGTTTATTGTTGGCAGGGGATGTAGCAGGGCAGGTTAAACCCACCACTGGTGGTGGGGTGGTGATTGGGGGGCTTTGCGCCCACTTAGCGGGGGAGTTTGGTGCAAAGGCGTTAGGAGAAGATGTTGGTGTGCTTGGTGAGTATGAGAGAGAGTGGCGGAGAAGATATGGCTCTGAGCTTCAGACCATGCTCATCATGCGAAGACTGGTTAATGGTTTAAGTGATGACCAGCTGAATAAAGCAGTACACGCCTTTATTGAGGAGGGATTGGACGAGAAATTCACCCACTTGGTTGAAGAAGGAGACATGGACATGCAGGCAGGTATAATCAAAAGAGCGTTAACTGACCCAGCGATACTAGCTTCTCTCGCACGCTCATTAGGGAGACTCGTGGTCTCAGAGTTCTTCTCGGCTTTTGGGCTCTAACTGGGTTTTCGCGTTACTTATACAATGGTAATCGGTTTATGGGAATAGTTGGAATGGATTCGAAGTTTCCTCGGGCAGTTGATAACTATAAGGGGATTGAAATCTGGTATGACCCAGTTAAGGGCAAATATTATGCATCCCACTGCGAGCATACCAAGAGAGATAAATCGATTAAAGTCGTGAAGCAGTGGATAGATGAGTATAAGCGTTAGGCTTTTCCCAGTTTGACCCCGAGATTGTAAGCTTCCTCTAGTTTATCTGGTAACTCATCTATTGGTATATCTCTTCTCGTCTCCGGGTCGTAGGTACAACAGTCGAGTATGTGTAGATCGATCTTAAAATGGGGGGCTATTCGCTCAAACATTGATGCTGCTGATTGGTAGTGGTGGCGATAGGTCATTAGTACTGCGAAGGTCTTGTTTTCGAATCCGCTCCATGCGAGGGCTTCCATCCTGTCTTGGACTAGTTTCAGCTGGGCTGTGAGGTACCCCCAGTACATGGGGGATACCCAGAGGGTGAGGTCGGATTCCTTGTATGACCTGTAGATGGACTGCATGTCGTCTTCGATTCGGCAGTTATGGGGGGGTTTTGCGCAGCTCAGGCATCCCTGACAGGGGGCTATGGATAACTCGTTGATGTAAAAGTGCTCTATGCTGTGATCTGCTGATGAGTTTAATCCGTTTAGGAAGTGTTCTGCTAGGGTGTCACTGTTTTTTCCCTTTCGAGGGCTACCATGCAGTACTGTGACTTTCATAATGTATGAAGCGTTGCTTTGGGATTATATTTTCTCTGAATGCTGTTTGTTGTGGTTTAAGTATCCAGTATTAGGAGAGGTCTAGGCTGGAGTCTATTCGGTTGATCACTGTCTGGTATGCGGTGGGATCGATTTTGATGGTTATTGCTTTTTGTGGGCATATCTCGACGCATCTGCCACAGCCCCTGCATTCATCAGTGATGACTGCTTTTCCGTCCACCAACTCGATGGCGTGGATAAAGCAGGTATCAACGCATGATCCGCAGCCTATACAATCACCCGTTACAGATACCTCGACTCCCTCCATCCGGGTAATCTTATCACTGATATGGCTCCCAAGGTCTGGGATCATCTTCCACAAACAGCAACAGGGACAGCAATTACATACAGTCATCAATTTCTCATCTGGCCCAGTATCCAGCCAGACAGCATCCAGCTTATTTCGACCAATAAGATGAACCAACCCCGCCTCTCTAGCCTTAACAACATGTTGATGGGCTTCCTCACGGGAAACGAGACTGCCCAGCCGTGGATCGATCTTAGCTGCTGCCTCGCCCATGAAGAGGCATCCTATGTTGATTGGGTAGTCTTTGCACTGGGAGCTATCCCTGCAGATGCAGAAATCCATGATGAAGTGAATGTTTGCCTCATCTATGAAGCGGTGGACTATCTGGCTGGGGAGCACGGTGTTGGTGAAGGGGATTTCTTGATTGATCTCAACAACAACGCTGTCCTTGGGTAAGTAGACCATATCATCCTTGTCGAAGAACATCCAATCAATCAAGGAGCCAAGCAGGGGAAGCCGGGATAGTTTTGCGTAAAAGAACCTATACCGGAAGTTCTTCTTGATGAAGTCTATGACCCAGAGGGGAAGCATGAGGAATAGAAATAAGATGATCTGATAAAGATTGGGAGCTAGAGCTCAGGTTTGCGATAGGCGAGAGCAAGAGCCAGCAATGAGCCCATAATCAGGCTGGTGACTGGGAATCCGGGTATCCCACCTCCACTATTGCCACTATTTGTGCTAACTGTAATGTCAAAGGTCTGGGTAGCACCCTCAGAGTATGTCCAGCCTTGAGGCGTCTCAAAAACTATGTCTGCCCCAAGAGTATAATCTCCCTCGGTCTCCGGTGCAGAAAGTTCAAACCAATAACTTCCGACCTGATCGCCAACTGTCTGATCCTCAACTTCGAGAATGGCTTCACCTGTCTCTGGATCGGTTACGGCTACAGAGAAGGTGGTCATCTCTGGGAAACTCATCTGGACGTATACTGTGACATTGAATAATTCACTTGGTTCGAGATTGCTGGGTGCGTCCACGTCTGTAACCCAGGCAGCGTATTGACCGCTTCCCGTCTCGCCGACTTGTATGTAAATATAGTGCTCTTCGTATCCTGTGTCTGATTGTATCCAGCCCTCTTCATTATAAAATACATTTACGAGGTATTCGTAGACACCATTGGTCGATGGCGCTGTGAAAGAGAGCGTTATGTTTCCCATTCCAGTGTTTGCTACGGTGTAGATGTCTTCTGCAACATACTCCTCAGCCAATGTATCAAAGATACCGGGACCAATCTCTGTAGAAGCAGGAAAGTCCCACCCCAATTCCAAGGTAATAGTTATTGTCTGACCGGGATCGTATTGGGTTTCGTCTGTCCATATGCCATATATGCCAACTTCTTTGGTTTGAGCGATGGCTGGAGCAATGAGGAATGAGGAAAATACTATTATCAAAAATATTGTTCTGATTTTTAAGTGCATAACCAATGAGTGGTGATATAGTATTCAAAGTTTCTTGGTTTAATTAATTATTTACCTGAAAAATCAGCGATTAACTTCAGATTTATCTATTTTTAAAACCTTTTTTCTTATATTTTAAGGTAATCAGCTTTTATAGCGTTCTCTAATAAGGTATATCGTAGTCTTTGGGGTGGTGTTTAGATGAGACCTTTCGATTTTGAGTATTGGGATAGCCTTGACTCACGGTACGTAATACTATCTATTGAGGCTGAGACAAGGAGTGACGCTATTAAAGAGTTCAATGCCCAGCATCCTCATAAAAAATATCGTTTACTAGACTCCTTGGATGATTAGAGCCTTTTTTATCGAATGTTTTATTCTTCTTTTCGCGTGATTGTATATGGTTTCTATGAGGGGTCCAAGAGATACGTATAAAATCGAGGTTATTCCTATCGGGGAAGAGCATATTCCAAGTTTTCGTAGCTGTCTTGACTCTGTGGCTCGTGAGAGAGTTTATCTTGGGATGACAAAGGCTCCTCCAATCGATTCCACATTTGAATTTGTGAGGTCAAATATCAAGAACAATTATCCTCAATTTGTGGCTGTCGAGGAAAATAGGGTTGTTGGCTGGTGTGATATTATTCCAAGGAAGGGAGAGGGATTTACTCATAGCGGTACACTGGGGACAGGGGTTCTTGAGGGATATCGTGGGCAGGGGCTAGGGAATAGGTTGATGGATGCTACGATTGAGGCTGCTAGGAACTTTGGGGTTGAACGCGTAGAGTTGGAGGTTTATGCATCCAATACCCGGGCAATTAGAATGTATGAGAAATGGGGTTTTGTCCGAGAGGGCGTCAAGAAACGTGCTCGTAAGCTTGATGGGGTATATGATGATATCATCGTGATGGCGTTGTTCCTTTAATCAATAATTTTATCATCACATCAATGACCAAATCATTTAGTAGAATAGCCGCTAACAGGGGAGAGGGGGGGTACACAAAGATAAGAGGTAAAATAAGCCCCAACCATAAAAGAGCCCCTAAAAACGCTTCTTCCTGATCCAAATCTATACCAAAATGCACATTTTAACCGGGTAATCAAACCAAAAAATGCACCGAACCACCACCAGTTGACCCCAGAACACATGGTGCAGGGGAATGAGGTTCAAACACCAGTAGTGATATCACCATCTCTTTCTCGAATATTCTATCCTCACCTCACCCACTCTACAAGGCTCATATACAATATCGCATTACGACAGCTTTCTTTGCAGTCAATGTTTAAATAATACTGCAGAGGGATAGTTGGTGATTCACAAAATGGCAATATGTATCTCATGTGGAAGAAAAATCACCCCAGAGGAAAAAACAGTAAAATTCCTTTGCCCAAGCTGCGGCGCAGTAACCCTCTGGAGATGCGAGAAATGCAGGCTATTCGGAAGACACTATAAGTGCCCAGCCTGCGGACACACAGGACCCTAATTCTACCCAAAAATTACCAGCGAATCACAGCTATGTGATTTTTACAAAAACAGCATAAAAAAATGCCAAATTCTAAACGTCATTTATTCTCCAAAACCAGAACTCAGCTATGAACAAGAATTATTATCCTTTCTTGTAGGTCCATCCTGTGGTTTCCCTCTCCTCATGTATCTTCGGGATTAGTTGCGAGATTTTTTATCCACCCAATGCCTCGTATAATCAAATTCTAGGAGAAATACGCGTTGATTGAGCTGAATTTCGGTAAATATCCACTTTATGATGAGCTTGTGGAGATACTCCAGAGTCTTCACAAGGAGTACCCCAAGCTAACCAAACTATACAGCATAGGAAAAACACTCCAAGGCAGGGACCTCTGGACCATGGAGGTTACCAACCAAGAGACAGGACCAGGGAAGGAGAAACCCGGCATATGGGTTGATGGAAATACCCACAGCAGCGAGCCTACGGGCACCAATGTTTGTTTGAAGACCATCTGGTATCTTGTTACCAAGTATGGTGTGGATGAGACGGTCACAGAGATCATGGATAACAGGGTGGTCTATGTGCTCCCAAGGGTAAACCCAGATGGGGCTGAGATATTCCTCACCAAACCATACCACTATACCAGTGGAGGTGTGCCCAACCCAGACTTCAAGGATGGGGAAGGACACTATGAGGAAGACGTGAATGGCAATGGAAAATCAGCCTTCATGCGCTGGATAGACTCCAATGGAGACTACAAGAAATCCAAGAAAGACCCACGCCTCATGATCAAGAGAGAACCAGAGGACACCCATGAGGAAGATGGTCCCTTCTACAAGGTACTCCGCGAGGGTTTATTCATGAAGTGGAAACCCGGCAAAGAGATCACAATGGCTCCCAGAAGATATTTTGGAGGTAGCAATAGGAACTTCCCTGCCTACTGGGCGCCGGGAGGGCTACCCCTTGGGGGCTCAGGTCCTTTCCCGCTCTGGGAACGAGAGCCAAGAGCTATCAGCGACTTCTGGGCTAGCCACCCTAACCTTAGCGGCATGCACACATACCACACCAGCGGCGGATTAATCCTCAGAGAAGCAAACGCCCACCCAGACAGCTGGTTCCAAGAATCCGGCTGCGAGGAAGACCTAGAAGTATACAAGGTACTTGGAGGCATCGGTAAAGAGCTAACCGAGTACCCCTGCATCAGCATCTATGATGAGTTCACATTCGAGGACGACCGCCCCTTCAGGCGTGGATGCGCCACCAGCTTCTTCTATGAGCACCTAGGAGCCTTTGTGTTCAGCACCGAGCTCTGGGATTGGCCTTGGATGATAGGTTTGGATCACTTCAGGGAGCGTGGAGGCGTTGACTTCGACTGGGCTAAACTCTCAGAAGAGGAACAGCTTAATGAACTCAAATGGATCGATGAAAACTATTCTGACGGCTTCCTTGACTGGACACCCCATGAGCACCCCCAGCTAGGACCAGTGGAGATCGGGGGAGTAGAGCGAAAATATACACGCAGGAATCCTCCGCCGGGAAAATGGCTTGAATACGAGGTAGATAAGTGCCTCATGTTCGCCATTCGACACGCAACCCTACTTCCCTTGTTGAGGATCACCGAGCACAGGGTGGAGAAGGTAGCTGAAAAGATCTACAAGGTCTCGGCACAGGTAGCTAACACCGGGTTCATGTCTACCAATGTTACCAAGATGGCGGTTAAGATCAAGGTAGCCAAACCGGTGCTAGCTGAGATCAAGTTACCGGAGGGCGCCGAACTGGTCACTGGGCATGAGAAGGTTGATCTAGGTCACCTTGAGGGTCGTAGCGCTAAGTTATTGCTTCCAAGGGTTATCGGGGCTGATGTGGTGGACAAGACACGGAGCAGCGTGGAGTGGGTAATCAAAACCGAGTCCAATAAGCCGCTTGAGGTAACCATCGAGACAAGGTGCCCCAGAGCCGGTACAGACAGGAAGAAGGTAATACTTCAATAATAACAATACATTCTTTTCCCCCATGAAGGCAGAGGAGATCACTGGACGATACATCGTCTACTACTTCGCTGCCTTACTTTTCTTTTACGAACTCTTCATGATCATACCCAGCACATGGATCGAGCTACTCACAGCCCGGCTAAGCTCAGGACTCCTCAACATGCTAGGACTAAACTCCGAGTATGGGTTGAATCATGTATGGGTCTGGATGACCCTCACAGGAGGCGCCCGAGATGTCAAGGTATACATAATCCGTGAATGCACAGCGTTTCATGTTTGGGGCATACTCTTGGGGCTTATAGTGCCGCTCCAAGGACCTGAGTGGGGTAGAAAACTCAAGGCAGTCGCCTTTGGAGGAGTCCTCGTCTTCTTGATGAACCTAACAAGAATCATGGTTACAGTATATCTCACCGGTTACGATGTGCTACCATTCAGCTGGTTCTTCACAAACCCAACAGTCGACACATATCACTACCCTGTGAGCTTTGCTTATGGTGTAATTGGGATAGCCATCGTTATCACGCTAATTAACGCACATATTTTGCCAGAGCTTGGTGATTTCCTCGTTGAGCTCCCAGACGCATTGATGAAAAACATCCGCAATCTACGTAAATCAGAGTAGACGGATCGACCATCAGAATCTAAAACAAGGCTCCAACCCATTTACCAGCCCCAGAATAGAGTATCTTGGGGCTCAATTTGCTGAACGGGTAGCGTTACTTATCCGCCGGGTTCATTCTTCATAAACTCCCTGAGCAAAGTGGTAGCGAAACCACCCTTATGCAGCATAAAGGATAACTCGACGCCCCGGGGAGAATCAGATACCTCGATCCTTGGAATCAACCTACCTAGGCGACGGGTCCCTGTGACCTTCATTCGCTTGAAGTTCTTCATGGACATCTCAGACTCTTCTAGAATCTCAGCCTCCAGAGCACCAGAATCACCCAGTGCCTCAGACATCTGAAAACCAAACATAGGAGCCGTGAAACTGATCTCCTGAGCAACATAACGAGGCTGTTCATCAGCCAAATCATTTACCCAGAAAATACCACCAGTATCATGCTTCTTTGCAACATCACCCACAATCAGGGTATCAAATAAGCCACGCCTAACCCGCTCAGAGAGATACCTGTTACAGAGATAGCTCTGATAGCTTGCGATTAGTAGCTTGCTTAGCCATCTATCTGTGAACCTGCGCTTGCCTTGAAGTATTCCCCAGCCATCCACCACATTCTTACCATGCTTACCGGTTCTTTGCTCACCGTAATAGTTGGGTAAGCCACGTTTATGGATCATATCCGCGATGCGTTTGCTGTTCTCGATTGCTTGGTTCTTTGGGATATGGATGGCTGTGATTATTACCTTGAACTTGTTACCGATGAGGTGCCCAGCCCTGAACTTGTTACTATGCCACTTCGCCCAATTCACCCTTACATCAAGGCTCCCCTCAATAACCTCCATAGCCTCACCAGAGGAGATCACATTCTGCTCAAAGAGAATACTGAAGGTCTGGGTAGAGACCGAGAACTTATCCTTGAGCCCACCAGTGCCAATGTTCTGGGGCTTCAGGTTAAACAACTCTGCTAATTGAAGCTGCACATCCCGTGTGGTCTGATTCACCTTTGTTATGTTCACATACAGGTGGCTACCATCCCCCGAGGGCTCATAGAGCGAGACCTCCTCAACCATAAAGTCTTCAGGGCGAGCCCTGATCCTGCCCCCTACACCTCTAAGTCCTGCAGTGAGGTACGGGAGTGATAAGTCGAGGGGTGGAGGTTTTGTCATTCTGTGAAGTACCGCACATTGGTTATTGAAGGATTCGAAAAAAAATTCATAGGATACTTTATGTATTCCGCTTAACGTTTACGGCGAGATAAACAAATAGGAGTTTGGGTCTCGTGGAGAAAATCAAGGCAATCCATGGTCTGATAAAAACCGAGTTACCTGTTGCCGCGGGGATATGTGTTGTCGCAGGTATGGTGATATCAGGTCAACTACCCTCAATCAACCTAATACTGCTGGGATTCGCCGTAGGCTTCTTCATATCAAGCACAGCCATGATGACCAATGATTACTGGGACCTCGAAGTAGACAAGATCAATCACCCAAATAGACCCCTTCCATCAGGCAGAATCACGATACCAGAACTAAAGATACTCGCAACCTTATTTTCCATAGCTGGGCTCTCCGCTGCAGCAGTATTGGGTCTTGCTCCATTTGTATTCTCGTTTATAATATGGGTTATTGGGCTTCTCTATAACTGGAGATACAAGGAGTCTGGGTTACCCGGAAACTTGATGGTAAGCCTTTCTGTTTCCTCAACCTTCATACTGGGAGGTATCATAGCAGGTGGTCTCCTCAACAGAATGGTATGGCTGTTTGGAGGCATTGCCTTCCTCTTCGATCTAGCCGAAGAGATTGGCAGTGGGGCTATGGATATTGAGGGAGATGCCAAGCGGAACGTAAAGAGCATCGCTAGGGTATGGGGTAGAGAGTTTGCTTTGCGAACTTCTTTTGTGATTTTCGTATTTGTCTCGTTGCTGACATTTGTGCCCTATGTGTACGGTTGGTTCGGTGGTTTTTACCTGATTTCTGTCATCGTTTTGAATCTGGGAGTCTATTTCTATGCCTTCAGGCTTCTACGAAGCAGCACACCGGATGAGGGCAGAAGCAACTTGAGAGCACTATATATCTCAATGCTATTGTTTGTACTGGTTTTCATCGCCAATAATCTTCTAAAATAGAGTAATTCATAGAATAAGTCTATGAGAAATTAGATGAGAGACTAGATATTTTCTCAAGTTTCTCCAAGTTGTCAACCTGCGTGATTATCCTTGAGACCTTATCGCTTGGGAGGGTCATGGATGCGAACGCGGTGAACTTTTCCTTGATGAACTCCAGTGGAATGGGTTGCTTGTCTTCCTCAAAAAGGTGATAACGTCTACCATCGCGGGTGAATATCTCAAGCCTTGTCCCTATCTTCGTGGGGAAGACCTCATCGATGACTGGATCAATATAAACCTCGGCTTTCTGCCCAAGCTCAACCACCCGGGGATCAGTGTAACAGTCAAAGAACTCCTTCATGAAAACCTGTCCCTCAACAAGGGCTATGGCAACTGCTACTGCAGGGTGATTCTGGGCGTGGAGTGGGGTCTCG
Organism: uncultured Candidatus Bathyarchaeia archaeon; assembly: GCA_964653295.1. Classification (GTDB taxonomy): domain Archaea; phylum Thermoproteota; class Bathyarchaeia; order TCS64; family TCS64; genus RBG-16-57-9. The sequence goes on from CAZZFH010000001.1 coordinate 26,935, forward strand.
GCTACCTTGAGCTGGTTCTCAGCTGTGATGTGGTTCAACCCTATCCTGATCTTTTCTATGTCATCGATCTCGATCCCATTCTCTTCCTGTAAGTCCAGCGCCATCTTGATGGGGGGACATAGCTCGTGGCAGCAAGCATAGGGCTTGAACTTGCATTTGAGAATCTTATAATCCGTGCCCAAGCCCTCGGTTAAACGGTTCAAGTCGTAGCCTTCAGCGTGAGACGCCAATAACCCATACTTTCCCTCGAAAACCGTACAAGGACCAGTATAGCCCTCACGAGCCAAGAGGGCGGCTAGGACCCCATTCATGGCAGCCTTCCCAGCGTGCAACCGCTTACTCATATCACCTGTGGTCAGCCATTCCTCTAAACCTGCTGCCTGAGTCCCAGCCAATCCAAAGGCGTTTACCAATTCATCCTCGTTTAACCCAAGCAACTTACCAGCAGCAGCAACTGCACCAATAGTGCCTACTACGCCTGTTGCGTGGAAGCCCCTGTTCCTGAGCCCGGGATAGACAGCGCTATCGACCCTACAGCTCACCTCATAACCGGCAACCAGAGCCACAATAAGGTCTCTACCAGTTACCTGCTCTGCCTCTGCTACTGCTAAAGCAGCGGGTATGATGCATGCTCCCGGGTGTGCCCAGCTGGGGCGTGCCCTGAGTCATCTGCATCTATTCCATGAGCCATTGTTCCGTTTGCTAGGGCAGCCATTATCATGGGGTATTTTGTTGTTTCTCCGAGTACAGTGGATTGGGGTTCTCCCTTCATCTGCCGTACAATGTTGATGACCATCTGGCTCCACGGTAATTCGTGGGCGCCTAGGATGTTTCCAAGTGAATCTAGGAGATGCATCTTGGTTTTTATTACTACTTCTGGGGCTAGGTCGTTGTACTTGAGTTCTGAAACATATTTGGCGAAAATCCGTGAGTATTCTTCCATATAGACACCGTGCTTCATTAGAGGGCTCGGAAAATATATCTTTTATTTGAAAAGAAAAGGATATGTCATAACTTTAGATTTGTGCAACTTTTTTCTTAAAAATTTTAGAGTAATGGTAGGCTGCCTGTCACCTTGTCTATGAACTGCTCCTGATGAGGACCAATACAAGTTGTGGTACCCGGGGCTACCTCAGTATACCCAGCATCCTGAATCAAAACATAGGTAATATCCAGCGACTCAGCCTTCTTCGCGAGTTCCTCAAGCTCCTATCTAGCATCAAATAGCTGACCCATGATCCGAGGCATACAAGAGCATCATCGTGACAAGACGCGGGGGGATATGAGAGCGTAGGAAGCCTGGTGCTCAATTACTTGTTTCAAGGTTGACTGAGTGTAGGCATTGGGTGGGTGAAAAAAGGGTTACGGGGCTATCTTGACCAACACGTATCTGATATATGGTTCAAATGCATTGGTTAAGAAACTTTTACAAAAAAGCATAAAACACGTCCAAAGAGATTCAATGATGTGAACCTTCAAGGGCAAGGCAGGATTGGATACTGGTCTTCCTTCTTGTTTGTCCTATTATCATTTCTTGTGTTCAACCAAGCCTGCAGTGGATACAGTGAACCCATAGAAATGGATCAAAGCCTTCGGGTAGAGGGAAACGAGAACCTATCATACATTAATGAGAACCTGGTTATTGATGGTAACATAGAGGTAGGGGGTGATGCCTCGCTTCTTTTCCGAGACTGCAACATCACAATACTCTGGAGTCAGTTTAGTGGTAAATCGAATATACTGGTATCAGACAGGGGTGTACTTCGACTGGAAAACAGCACAGTATGGATAAGACTGGACACCGAGTACCATGTCTCAACAATCGGCGATATCACCATTCAAGATCAAGCGAATCTCATCCTAGACTCATCCACGATTCTGTCAACAGACATTATCTTCATGAGTGTAAGAAACAAGGCAAGGGTAGAGTTTACTGATTCAATGTATTTTGGGAAGGCGCCGAGGTCTAGTCAACACGGGATAATCGAGGACATGATGCCACGAGGTGTAATCAGCGAACTGAATGATGATTACTGCATATATGTCCAGGAAAACGCGGTTTTGACAGCAGTTGGCTCCGAGCTTGGGGTTGTTGATTTATCTGATGACACATGGTGCAGTATAAACAACTCAAGAATCGTCATATTATCGCCATACTCGTCAAAGGAGACTCAGTGTTCTGAGTCCGAGATCACTATCATCTCAATGAGTCAGATGAACTCAAACTTCACATTAAATGGCACCCTAAGCGGGTACTATGATCTATTTATCTTGGAGGAGGCTCTTGGCTCAGATACAGGTGGAAATCTACGCCTGATTGACTCCAGAATCGAGAAAGTAAGACTGTCACTGGTTGACTGCAAATCAGAGATTATGGACGCAAACCTTTGGCAGCTAACCATATCAGGCGGAGAAACAAACATACAAGGCTCAGAGATAACGATAGCCAACCTCTACTATGGAAACATAACGATAACGGACTCAGAGATACCATATCTTCTTGGAAACTGCCGCGACGGCAAACTAAGGGTACAGGGCTGTGAATGTCTATGGGTCAGCCTTACAGGACATAACCGAGACGGTTTGGATTATATCTGGGCGGAGTTCAATGACACAGACATAGAGACCTGTGTTATAAACTACATGAGTATAGTGGAGGAGGCAGATATATTCCTAAGAGACGTCACCATGTATAACCTGTCGATGAAGGCGGCGCCTAGATTCGAAATGTATACAGATAACTGTGTAGTCGAAAACAGGGTCACCCTAACCAGTCTAATGGGCGCCCCAATGATCAACCTCAGAGGCACAATCGAATTCTATATGGATGACTTGGTTGTCTACGGTAACACGATACTGCACCGTGAATACGAGATTAGGTTACAGGAAGACGGTGAACCCTCCGCAAATAAGCAGGTGCAACTCGTAAAGGATTCAGTTACAATAGATAACGCGACTTCAAATCAAGAAGGGCTCCTGTTCTTTGATGTATACTGGGAGGAGGGAGCCACTCCTGACTTGTATTGGTATGATAAGCGTCTGTATGATATTGATGAACCATTGATAGTAAGGGTAGGCGACACTGAGAGGGAGATCAGGATTCTCAGTGATACCCCCGTCGAGATTGAGTTAGCTGAACCCGTTTTCCCGGTAATCTATGCGGTAATCACAACAGGGGTTCTGGTGTTGTTTATTGCTTTCATTTTTATTCGGAAGCGGCTCTAGCAGGGTCTGTAAATTTTTCTTTACAAACAGGCTTAAACTTTCAACAAGAAAATATGAATCATGGACCGAGAGAACACCCTCATCATCGCGGCTGTTATATTCATACTTACAGTGGTATTGTTCTTCCCAAAGGAACCCGATGCAGAAGAAACTCAACTCGTCAAGATAGGAGTATTAACTTTCGACAAGGACAATAATGCGTCTGAGGCGTTCCTATCAACCCAAGCAATTGATGATATTAACCAGTACTGCCTGAATCAATCAATCCCATATCAGTTTATACCTGTATTCAAGTGTAGCGAGAAGAGGGTTCAACGCGCCATTGAGAGGGTAGATGAGTTTCACATGGAAAACGTCTCAATCATCGTGGGTTTCAGGTGGGCAGGTACGCTGGATGCCTGTGACTATCAAAGCAAGAGCTATGGGATGGTGATTGTCTCACCCTATGCTTCTACATCGTTCCACCGCGATATTTACCCCCATATTATTCAGTTAATGCCGATTGATATTCACGAGACACAGGTAATCGCCCGGGCTATGGTTGAGCTTGGTTTTATGGAGACGGTTATCTTCACTGAGGAATACAATACGCGCCCCGGTTACATGGTGGATGAGTTCAGAAGGTACTATGAGGGAATGGGTGGAGCGGTAAATGATACGGTGGTATATAGGTTCTCACAAAACCTAGCTCAGATTAACGGGACATTATCAAGACTGGAAGACGCAGTAAACCCAAACAGTGCAATCTTTTACCCTGAAGAATATCCATACACTCAATACTTCCACGAAATACACAATCACCCGAGTCTACATAACCACACATGGTTCTCAACAAGCAGCGCAAAAAGTAACTACACCGCGGAGATATCAGCTACCCCGGAGTTAGATGAGATGAGACTCATTCACCCCTATCTAGATACAACACCAGACCATTCAAACCCGGTGTACCAGGAGTTAAACAGCTTATACTATGACGAGTTCGGAGAAAACATGACGCGTTACACTGGGAATATATATGACGCGGTCTGGTTATCAGCATTAACCATCATCGAGACAGGTGAATACAACAACATATCCTTCATCGAAACACTCCCAGAGATAGCCAAAAACTACACTGGAGCCTCGGGTAACTGCAGCCTAGACCAATACGGAGACAGACTCCACGCAGGCTACAACATCTACAGATATGTCCTCCGTGACGAAGACATCTACCTCAAAGAAATCGGGTACTGCGATACATCAAAAAATGAAATCGAATGGACTTCATTACAATAGGGGTAGGTTGCCTGTCACCTTGTCGATGAACTGCTCCTGATGAGGACCTACTCCAATACAAGTTGTGGTACCAGGTGCCACCTCTGTGTGCCCCGCATCCTGAATCAAGACATAGGTAATATCAAGTGACTCAGCCTTCTCAGCAAGCTCCTCAAGCTCCTCAAAGCTATCAGCTTGAAGTGCTACCTTCTTGGCTCCCTCGTCCCTCCACCTTTTCCAGTGCTTGGTCTGGGTCCGCTTACACTCCTCGCTACAACTAACTGCCGCGTGGCAAGCCTGCGCTATCATCTTACCGAGGCTCATGTCGAGATCGGTGCGCATTACTATGACCATCTTATAGGTGAAAGGACTGCCCTTAGCCATCTAGGGCACCAACCTATCTCTGTCCCTTGGGAACATACAGCACTCACGGATATTATCCTGACCTGTAACAGTCATAGTGATGCGCTCCATGCCGATACTCCAGCCCGCGTGAGGTGGTGCACCATACCTGAAGGCTCCGATATAGTACTCGAAGTTATCTGGGTTCAACCCCTTGTACTTAATGCGCTCAGCCAGTAGCTCAGGTAGGTGGATACGCATGGTGCCGCTGCTGATCTCGATGCCACTGTAAAGGCAGTCAAACGCCCTTACTATCTTGTCACCCATCTCCACGTTACCATAGGTCTCTTCAAGATACTTGGCGTCAATCTCATTCTCCTTGTTATAGGGCATAGCATAGAACGCCTTCTGGGCTCCAGGCCAGTCCTTCAAGAAAAAGGCTTCCTGCCCAACAAGCTCTGTGAGCAGCTTCTCCTGTGTCTTGGTGAAATCGTCACCCCAAAGAATAGTCTCTCCCTCGCCCTGAAGCATCTCGATAGCCTCAGTGTAGGTAACCCTTCTCAATGGTAGTTCAGGAACCACCAGCTCTCTTCCAAGAAGCTCCAGTTGATCAGCTGCCTTCTCCTTGGTTACTGCTAGCATGTGAGCCAAGACTTTCTCCAGTACGCCCATCACTGTCTCGTCATTGCTGAATGCCTGCTCGATATCCATCTGCCTTACCTCGTTAAGATGAGTGGGCGTATTGAATTTCTCAGCCCTCCAGATTGGTGTAATGGTGAATACCTTCTCGAAGCTAATGGCACACATCTGCTTGTATAGCTGGGGGCTCTGAGCCAAGAAAGCCATTTTATCGAAATAGGGAATAGCGAATAGATCTGCTCCACCCTCAGAAGCGCTTCCTATGATGCATGGGGGCTGGAACTCCATGTAGCCATTACCACTGAGATATTCTCTGAAGGCAGTGACCAGTGTGTTCTGTATGGTAAATATGGCGTTGCTTGTGGGGCTACGGAAATCGAGGAACCTGTAATTGAGCCTTGTGTCAAGGTCGCTCTTCTTGTTCTCCAATATATCCACGGGGAGCGGCTGCTCGCTCTTATTAATCACATCAATATTATCTGGGACGAACTCCAGCCCAGCGTTTGCTACATTGCTTCTCACAGCTTTCCCCGTTACAGCAATAACATCCTCTCTTCCCAAGGGCAGCTCAAACAGCTCTTTGGATTCGGGTTTGACAACTACCTGTATCTCGCCTGTACGGTCCCTGAGAACGATGAATCTGATCTTCTTGAGGTCCCTTGTTCGGCTTACCCAACCGGCTAGGGTTATGGTCTCGCCTAAGTGTTCCTCTGCTTCTTTAATGTATATTCTACTGTCAAACATTCCTTGACACCATTCACTGGCTACGCACTTGAACATGAAAATGGTATAAAAAGTTTAGGCGGTCAGTAGGCGTACTCTACGCGAAGATCCATATTTCGCACGGTCTTTGCGACATTGACGAGTGCCTGCAGACGCTTTTTACTGAGACGCCTGTTACCGCGTCCCTGTAGTACGACTCTGGTTTCTGTGCTTCCGTCTGGTAGCCAGATGATGTTTATTGTAACAATGTGCTGGCTTGCGAACAAGTCTTCAAGGAACTGCCTGTCTTTAACACCACTCTCGATGACAAGCACACGTTTATTGAACTGATCACCGAGGTCTCGCGTTAATTTTGGATCGGCGTTTATCTTTGCGGAGTCTCCCTTTCCCACTACGAGAACAAGGAATCCTCCTGCCTCCAAAACATTGTCCAGCCTTACCTTCTGTAAGAACTGGTACTGGTTCTCCATTCCCAGCAATAGCTTAGCTACCTCGATATACTGATCACTAACTTCTCCGGAATCTACCTTAGCCTTACATTTGTTACAGAGCATCCCGCTCTTTAAACAGAATTCACATAGCTGTATCTGCACGTCGATAGGTCCTCCGGCGCGTCGGAGGAATCAGGATGCTCTACCGTCTTATTTAAGCTTTGACTGTGATGTCGATGGTGCTTACGTTGGAAGGCCCTCTATCCTCAGACTCTAGGCTCTCGGTGCCAATCTGTATATCGGCTACCGCTGCATTGGGCATAAATCTGTTCTTGAGGACCTCGACAACATCAACAGCCCTGCTGATGCTGCGTCCCCTAGCCTTGATGCTTATCTCCTCGTGACCTGACTTGAACAGTGTCATGCATGCGAGAACATAGTTGAGAACGGGCTTCCTCCCGATGAAAACGGTATTAGATCGCTCCATATAGATTCCTCATCTAGTTTTTACGCTGGTGTTTAAGGTAAGCATGGTAAAGAGTTAAAAGGATTTTCCTTTTAAATAAAAAAAATCAAAGACGAGTAAAAATAGTAATTATTAATAAAAAAAGTATAAAAAATGTGAAAAGAGGCTAAACCCGTTTAAGCACTCTTCCCGGACGAGCACCAGTGTGTTTACCATCCTTGACTACAGGTTCACCGTTTACAAAGACATACTTGATGCCTTCAGGATGCTTTCTTGGCTCAACCTCATTGGCAGTCACATTGAGATTGGGCATATCAATCAACACGATATCCGCGTAGCTGCCTAAATCCAAGACCCCTCTCCCATCAAGGTTATGGACTCTCGCAGTCATGGCGCCCATCTTCTGAACAGCCTCCTCTAAAGTGAAGGTCTTCTTTTCCTTGACATACTTGTTTAGGAAGATGGGATACGCCGCAAAACTATTGATCCCAGGTATACTATAGGGTGGAGTCTCTCTCTGGTATTTGTCGTCATTTACCATGGTGTCGAGCCCTATCATTCCCTTAGGGTGAGTATAGTACTGGTCATATGCTGGATTGTAGCTCAGGGTCCCAGTTACTCCTCTAGTATCCGGATCCTTCACGATAATATCACAGTAGGCATCCCATGGGTCAACCCCCCACATCTCAGCTATCTCTTGGACGCTCTTCCCATCGACCCCCGGGGTCTTGCTCTTGGTTACTGTGAGGTTCTTAGCCCAGTGAGGATTGGTGTTGGGATTATAATTTACCCTGATGAACCATCTTCCAGCCCTGATGGCCTCAAATACCTCTTGCCTGAAATCAGGTACTGCAAGCCACTTGCCAAGAGCCTCTCGGCTTCCTAGTTCACGTAGCCATGGCTCAAGTAATCCACAGAGATAGGGCATGACGCTGAATCCTCCTCTTACGAGGAATGGGATGGCATCCCATGTAATATCCAGCTCACCCTTGCTGCGCTCCAGTATCATATCTATGGTAACCCTTAGGTTGGCTTCCTCCAGTGCGGGTGGAGCATCGGGATATACCTGCCAACCCGTACTCAGGTGAGCATAGTGAAGCCTGACACCTGTCTTCTCATATACATCAACACACTCCATCAATGCAGTGATCTTCTCGTTTGGAACATGCCCAGCGGCGATACCCCTCCTACGACCAGTTCTCCTCCAGTGAGGACAATAAACCCCACCATACTCTTTGAGCTGCGCCACAGATTCAACTATCTCATCGTGACTGGCGAATACATCAGGATCATAGTCGAGACCAGTGCTCATACCGACGCAGCCCTCTTTCATTGCCTCGTGGATGAGTTCATGCATCTGGCTACGCTCTTCCTGCGTACTATGTCGCTTATAATCGAGCCCCATTACCTTGGTTCGTACAGTTCCATGCCCCACAAGCGGCGCGTAGTTGATGCTGATACCGGTTTTTTCCACTGTCTTGAAATAGTCACCCATGGTTTTCCAGTCTAGGGTCCAGCCATAGGTCTCTTTCATCCACTCATTGACCGTCTCAAGAGGATAATACGGCTGACGTGGATAGTACTTGTAGGGATCATACTTCATCAGGTGATCCATTAGCATCCAAGGAACCCTGATATGCTCCCCAAGGGGAGCCGGGCTACCACCACACTGACCCCCAACAAAGGTAGTGATCCCCTGCATTACGTGGCTCTGGGTCTCTGGGTACCAGAGGAGAGCCCAGTCAGCGTGACTATGGGAATCGACGAACCCGGGAAAAGCTGTTAAACCCTTGGCGTCAATGGTTTTAACCGCGTCTCCTTTTACTTCTCCGAGAGCGGCCACCTTGTCATCCTTGACCCCGATGGCTCCAGTGTATGCTTTCTTGCCGGTTCCCTCGACTACTGTTGCGTTCTTGATTAAGTAATCATACTCCATAACAATCGAGTTAGTATTGGTTAGAGGAGATTTAACATTTGCATCAACCTAACCAATACTATTATTTGGAGAAGACGAGCAGCGAGGCTACGGTACCAATAAGCAGAACCCCGAACATCGCAGCCATAGCGGTCTCACCAAGATCGATATAGTAGCCGCTGCTATTGATTATGGCGTAGATTAGCATACCCTGCGAGACATGGTGAAGGCGATTCAAGGGGTTCCAGCTCCACAGCACAGATAAGCCTCCCAGTATCAAGGCTCCAGCGGTCAGCAGTTCTGTGAATATATGGAGCTTGATCTCTACCTGGGGAGTATCTAGATACGGTACCTGCCCAGTGAAAACAAGCATGGTCCACATGCCCATCATCAAAACACCGACAATGATAGTGAAGAATGCTGAGGCTCTGTTTTTATCCATAAACACTGAAAACCATTGACCAGTCATATAAGGGGAATGGTCATTAGCTGTATCGCTGTCGTCTCCATGGGTCAGCGTTATTATGGTAGGCTTCTTGTTCCCAGTATCCTAGTTTATCCCGTTCACTGAACATTATCTTGTGGAGCCACATGATGGATTTGTAGCCATACTTATGGGGTACAACCAGCCTCATGGGTCCTCCGAGGGGTTGGGGTAGAGGTTCATCATTCAATCTGTGGGCTAGGAGTATATTGTCGCCCATTAGCTCGCTTAATGTAAGGCTGGTGGTGTATGTATCATAAGCTTCAAGGAGTACGTATCTTGCCTTGTTCATTGGTCCTGCTGCATTGGCTATTGTCTTGAACTGGACGCCCTCCCATTTCTGGTCCTTTACGCTCCATGTCTCGACGCAGTGAAAGTCGCTCACTGATTCGAGTTGAGGTAATTCCATGAACTCGTCCCAAGTATACGCTCTTGGGTTCTCCACGAGACCGCTTATGTTGAGCCTCCAATCGGATAACGCTATCTCTGGGAGTGTGGGTTGTATTCCCCTGTGCTCGGTTCCCCAGCCAAGGATGTGATCGATCCAGTGTTGATCAGGGGGGAGGCGGGTTTTCTCCTTCTTTTCCTTTTTTTTGAATAAGAACAAGGCACTCAATTTGAGCAGGGTATGGATGCTTGATAATGGTTTCTAAACAATTTAAGCAACCAAGGCATAACAGAGGGTATGGACAATCAGCAGAAGACGAACCAGATACTGGCTAGACTGGAGAAGGCTTACCCAGAGGTAGCTGGGACCGCACTACACCACGATAACCCACTGGAATTACTCGTAGCTACAATACTCTCGGCTCAAGCAACGGATGAGCAGATCAACAAGATCACAGTGGACTTGTTCAAGAAATACAAGACAGTAAGAGACTACGCTGAGGCACCGCGGGAGGAGTTTGAGAATGATATACGATCATCTGGTTTCTATCGACGCAAGGCAGACGCGATACAGACCATGGCAAAGACACTGGTAGATGAATATGATGGAAAGGTTCCTGATACCATGGAGGAGCTT
>CAZZFH010000002.1:0-24965 GCA_964653295.1 uncultured Candidatus Bathyarchaeia archaeon
CCAGTGCTTGTTTAGGGTTTATTTCTCGTAGCATTTTTAATTTCAATCTGTATATGAAACCCCATGATTATCGTAGTATCTGGGTTGCCAAGGAGCGGGACAAGCATGATGATGAAGATGCTGGAAGCCGCCAAGATACCAGTGCTCACTGATGAGAAAAGAGAGGCAGACATGGACAACCTGAAAGGATACTATGAGGATGAGAGAGCCAAGACCCTACACAAGGATAATTCATGGATCGATGAGGCTGAGGATAAAGTAGTCAAGGTAATCAGCTACCAGCTACCCCATCTACCACCCCATCACGATTACAGGGTCATATTCATGGAGAGAAAAATTATGGAAGTACTCGCCTCTCAGCGCAAGATGATGGAGAGAAGAGGAGAAATAGAAGACGATATCCCCGATCAAGTTATGGCAAACATTTTCCAGAAACACCTTGACGAGACCGATGAGTGGCTCAAAAAACAATCAAACATACGGACCCTGTACATCAGCTATAATGGGACCCTGGATGATCCTGAGACTAGCGCCGAGAAGATAGTGGAGTTTCTGGGGCTCGAACTGGATATCGAGAAGATGATGCAGGTAGTAGACCCCAGCCTCTACAGGCAGAGAAAATAGGAGGGGGGGGAGGGGGGTCTGAAATCCAGGCTCTTAACAGGCTTATTTTATGATAAACAGCCCTAAATCCGGTCTGATTGGGTCATTTTATGTGTAAAAAAGCGGTATGGTAACGATGTTTTCACGGATAAAACACGGTTGTTTATGTCAATAGTAAATATTTTCATCTCGGAGGATAATCAGATTATATGTTATCAGGAATAGATGGAATAGCCAAGTTAAGAGACCATAAAAGAAAACGCTTCAGTAGCTATGACCGCACAGGAGGAAACAAAGACTACCTGACTGTTCCCGCGGGTGAGACCAAGACCCTTGCAGAGATGGGTGGCGCTGGATGTGTCAAACACATCTGGGTTACGATTCGAACCGATATGGAATGGTATCTAAGAAAACTGGTGCTCAGGATGTACTGGGATGGAGAAAAGAATCCTAGTGTTGAGGTGCCTATTGGGGACTTTTTCGGGATTGGACATGGGATAACTCATAACTATGTCTCTGCTCCTCTCCAGATGAGCCCCGAGGATGGTAAGGCATTCAACTGCTGGTGGCCCATGCCCTACAGCAAAGGAGCACATATCACAATCGAGAACCAAGGCAAGAAAGAAGTCCCAAGCTTCTACTATTATGTGGATTATGAGGAGTGGAAAGAGCCCAAGAATGGATTGGGCAGGTTCCACGCTTTCTGGAACAGGCAGAACCCCACCGACGGAATCAGTGATGCTGGAATAGATAACAGGGAGTGGATGTTCATGGGACCGAACCCAATAGGTGAAGGAAATTACCTCCTCATGGAGGCAGAGGGAAAAGGACACTATGTTGGATGTAACGTGAATGTTGTGAATCTCCGCAAGACAGATAAGTTCAACTGGTATGGCGAGGGAGACGACATGATCTATATCGACGGCGAGAAGACCCCCAGCCTAATAGGAACAGGCACCGAGGACTATTATGGTATGAGTTGGTGCCCCACTCAGGAGTATTGTGCTCCTTATCATGGGCTTCCAATCCCGGGTGGTAAGAACTGGAGTGGCAAGATCACATGGTACCGGTATCATGTTGAGGACCCGGTGTATTTTGAGAAGAGCATCAAGGTAACCATCGAGCATGGACACGCCAATCATAGATCAGATGATTATAGCAGCACGGCTTACTGGTATCAGACTGAGCCCCATAAACCCTTCAGACCACTACCAAAAGTATCAGAGCGAATCCCGAGGAAGTAAACATGACCTACCTCATCGGCACCGACATAGGAACCATGGGAACCAAGACTGTCCTAGTTGATACCGAGGGCAAGGTTCACGCAGAAGCCTTCCAAGAGTATGGCGTCATCACACCGAAGCAAGGCTGGGCTGAGCAGTGGCCTACCCCTTGGGCTGAGGCTGCCTACTCTACAATAAAGTCAGCCATAGAAAAATCAGGCGTCAATCCACATGATATAGCCGGGGTATCAATAAGCGCATTATATGGTGGGAGCGGTATCCCCGTCGATAAGGACTATAATCCCATCAGGCCTTGCCTTATTTGGGCTGACCGCAGGGCGACTGATGAGTGTAGATGGGTACGAGAGACCATCAGCTTGGAAGAACTATACAGGATCACCGCCAATGTCATCGACCCATATTATGGGTATACGAAGATGCTCTGGATCAAGAATAATGAACCAGAGAACTGGACAAAGATACATCGATTCGAGACACCTAACGCGTATGTTATCCGTACCCTCACTGGTGTCGAGAGCATAGACTACAGTAGCGCAGGGAATATTGGTGGCATATTCAATCTGGATAGACGAGACTGGAGTCTTGAACTCATGGAGGAGTTGGGCATCCCACGAGAATTGTTCCCAGATAAGATAATCAGTAGCGAGGACATCGTAGCCGAGACCACCTCCGAGTTAGCAGATAAGACTGGGCTGGTCAAGGGGACTCCAATATGCGCCGGGGGTATCGATGCCCCTGTCAGCGCCTTGGCGGGGGGAGCCATACTGGATGGAGATCTCAGTAGCATGCTGGGCACTAGCATGTGTAACGGGGTCATTAGCACCGAGAAACGAATCTCACCCAAGATGATCAACTACCCCTACGTTGTGAAGGGGGCTGAGATCATTTACAGCTTCACAGGCATCAGCACCGCTGGCTTCAATGTCAGATGGTTCAGAGACCAATACGGACAAGCGGAACTTGAAAAACAGAAAAAAACCGGTGAGAGCGCATACAAACAACTCGATAAACTAGCGGAAACCATACCTGTCGGCAGCGGAGACCTCATTTTCCTACCCCATATGATGGTTGGAGAGAGAGCCCCCTACTGGGATGAGCACATCAGGGGCGCGTTCCTAGGGTTAACCGTCTAGCATACGAAGGCGCACATGTTCAGGTCGATCCTGGAAGGCGTCGCCTACGCCATGAGATACAGCCTAGACGCAGCAAGAGACGCAGGATATGAGATAAAAAGGGCTACCCTTGTGGATGGTGGGGCTAGTTCGTCCCTCTGGAGACAGATAATCGCAGATACAACTGAGATCGAGTTCCATTATATCCCAGATACCCTTGGAGCACCCATGGGGGATGCTATCTTAGCCGGGCTCGGAACTGGCGAGATCAAAGATTACAGGGTTATCGAGGATTGGATCGGTGAGAAGCATCCAACGAAGCCTGACCCAGATAATATAGCAAAATATCAGCGCCTTTACGAGATATATGTGGAGTCTATAAATCGTTTAACCCCGATTTACTCTCTTTTTTAATTCAAAACTTAATATATTGAAACATTAAGTATTTTACATGAGAAAAACAGCTGCATACATAGTCTCCCTGATTTTCCTATTCATGGCAGGATTAGCTATACTTCACCCCAACTACCTGACAATCGCGTCTTGGCTTAGCCCACTCACCGGAGGATTCATCTACACGATATTCATCGTGTTCACACTCCTCATAGCTAATCCATTCAAATACATAGCAGTGAGCATGGTATGGATACTCACGGGTTTAATCATTGGGTTAATCTCCCAGAAGAAGCTGGGATCATCATTTGTCGCCTTCTTTGCATGGCTATCCATGATCCCTACCCTGGGAATAGCTGTCTTCGGGGTTTATACTAACCTTGAGGCACGCGGCTTGTTCACCATAGACTCAGTGGAGGAGATCATAAATGTTATACCTAATGTTCCTGCGCAGTTCAACTTCAACAGCCTCTTTGAGATACCCATTATCAGCGAACTAGTCTTTGAACTCATAGATATAATCCCAAATATGGGGGAAAACACAAACCCCATGCAAGTAATGATGACTCTCGCGACACCACATGCAATAGCATTAGCGATAAAACCTGTGATCATAATAGTTTCAGCCATTGCAGGAACCATCCTTGGCAAGCTGATAATCAGCAAGATAGACCTCGATATACTCCCAACCAGAAAGATAGTAGCCTTAATCCTGATCGGGTCCATCGTAGTCCAAGTAGCCCACCCGTCCCTCACAAAAGCTCAGCCACCAGAACTTAGCGAGGATGTCTTGGAGATGCTGGCTGCATTAGGCATCGACCCAGAGGACATAGACCCTGATGCCCTCGCGGAGATTGGTTTAACCATTGAGGACTTGGAGGCGATAGCGGAGATTGGCATTGAGGAAATAGATCTTGAGACTCTTACAGATATGGGCATTGACACGGAGATCGCGATAGCGATAATAATGGGATTAAGCGATGGCATGAACGCCACGGAGGGAACTGGTCTAGAATTGGAGCTTCCCGTGAATATCGATGACGGCATATACATTGAGCTTATGGGGGGCTTCGCGGATAACCAGGGCTGGGCAGTAGCAGGAGAAGTTCTTCTTGGAAGCGATATTGAAACTGTGCCCTCTACGGCTTCGTATGTACAGGACCTAGCCGCCTCTGTTATACTGACCCAGAAGGTACTGGACCCTAGTATTCTCTATACTTTACCCTTTGAGGGCATCGAGAACTATGTCACATTTGTAGGAATTGTACCAGAAATCGTCGCCGTCAACCTATTTGTTGGAGATGATGTCGAAGCTGCCACTGCCAAGTCTGATCAACTCATGGACGAGTATGAGTCCATGTATGGCGCCGAGTTCAGCAGAATAATCGCTATGCAACAATCATTCGAGCAGGACGAGGGAGCCAGCTTTGAGATTCCCCCCTTCATAGTCTGCGTGTATTACTCTCTCAATACAATTGACGAGATAATAGGCAATATGCTAACTGGGTTCGATGGCAAGAATGGGATCGCATCCAGTTTCCAAGAGGTAATCGAAGGCGAGCGTAGAGACATTGAGCTATATATGTTTGGACAGGTAACTCCTTCATATCTGGAGGCATTCATGCCTTTACCCGAGGAAATGGCGTTGTTCCAGGACTTAATTGACGCTGTATTCGCGGAGACGTTCCATTTCGCGGTTGGGGCACAGCTGATCGATGAAGCAGTGGACTCGGGCAGCGGGGGCGTTTTCGATCTAATCGAAGCATTGGATATTACTGAACCACGTTTCTCAGCAGACGCTGACATCGGTGCTATAGCGGTAATCAGACCTAACAACACTGACACCGAGCCCTTCATCAAGCTCGCAATCAACATAGACCAAGCCTCAACCGAGTTCATGTTTCTCTACATGTATCTCAACACGATAATGCCAATGGATATGAGCGGAGGCATGGTACCGGATAACGAGGACCTGCAAATAGTGCTACCAGATTATAGTGCGCCTTTGATCGATGTAGAGAAAACAAGCCAGATATCCGGTGGTGTGGAGACCGTATCCATTACTGTTACTAACGATGGTTCCTCGACCGTTACAGAATTAGAACTAAATGATGCCTTCCCAGAAAAGTATGGGGTTCTCTACTCGGGTTCCAGCGATGCATCCTGGGTTAGGTTAAGTCCGGGAGAGTCTGTTAGCATTTCCTATGAGGTACGATATGCAAATCCGGGGACTTACACCAATATGCCCGCTGTTCTCAAGTATCAGGAAAGCGGTATGCCTCGTACCGCGGTCTCCAATATACCTCTTGCTACATCCAAGAATCCAAACGGACTGATGCTACTATCTGAGAACTATAAGGCTACTTTCGGGCTAATTGATTTGCTTACTGAAAGGGGTGACCTATTCGGGTTAATTCCATTAGCGTTCATTGCATTGATCGCTGCGGTTGATGTCTTCAAGTTATACAGAAATCGTTCTAAGAGCGTTGATCAACCCTCTGATGAATTGGTAAATCCTCCTCCACCTCCTCCCGAAGAACCTGAAGATAGCGCTGGAGACCTTCTGTAAACAGAATCCCCCCAGCGAAAAACCAAGTCAAGGCATCTCCTATATACATTATACCGAAACTGGCAGCTTGGTAGACACAGTAAGCATAGACATACTCAATTGATAGAATCAGACAGATTACCCCTAATATCATCTTGAATAATGGATACAGAAACCTGTTTTCGATCTCCATGCGTTTCCCATACATTAGAAAAAGCTGTACAAGTTATGAAAAGTGTCACAAAAGAATAGATGAAAAGGTAAAAGGAGGATTACATAATGATTCTTGCATCGACTATCCTAGCGCTGTCAGGATATGCCAGGATCGGGTTCATGTCCAATTCCTTGATCTCTGGACAATCCATGAGCATGTTGCTAGTCTTGTAGAGAATCTCCGCCAATGTAGGCTTGTGGCATGGTGGCATCCCACGTGCACCTTCCAGAATCTTTACTGCCTTTATCTCCTCGATCATCTCCGCTGCGTCAACCTCTGTGATGGGTGCAACCCTGAAGCTAACGTCCTTGAGTATCTCGACGAATATGCCTCCCAAGCCGAACATCAAGGTTGGTCCGAATGTAGGGTCAGTTGTACTTCCAACAATTATCTCTGTGCCCTTTGGAGCCATCTCCTGGACAAGGATGCCTGTGATTTCTGCGTCTGCCTTGTATGCTTTCGCGTTTTTGATTATCTTGTTGAATCCATCCCTGATGCCTTGCTCGTCATTGACACCGACAATTACTCCACCTGCATCGGATTTGTGCAGAATCTGAGGACTAACAATCTTCAGTACAATTGGGTAACCAATTCGCTCGGCTGCCTCTACTGCCTCGTCCTCTGTCTTAGCTACATGGATCTTTGTAACTGGCATATCATAGAGGGCGAACAGTTTCTTTGCCTCATGTTCATAGAGGAAATTCCTCTCTTCGTCCTTGGCTACTTTGAAAATCTCATCAATCTTAGGGTCTCTCATTGAGCTTACCTCTATTCTTCATGTATGCCTGTCTACGTGCTTTTAAAAATATGGCTTTTTTCCTGTGCAAAGCTTCTTAACCTAAAAAGATGCCGAGGTAAGTATCTCTGGTAAAAGAAATGCTGATACCCATACAGATTATGCTCATCAATATCGCTGTCTTTTTCGGGCACTATGTGATCATAGCCGCAGCCCTAAATTTTCAGTTCGGGAACGCCGGAATCCCAAACATGAGTAGTAATGTGAGCGTAGCAGTTGGCAGCTTTACTGTGAGTTCTATTGTGATTAGAGTGAGTATGTGGGTTGCGGGTAAATCAGGGTTGATTTTTAGGTCTAACTGGGTCTATGATAACCCTTATAATGTGAATTTGATGAATCGATACTTCCTCAATGAGCCAATCCTGAGTGTATCCCTCTTCATATTCAGCTTGGCAATGGCTCTGGTATTGGGCAGCGCCTTAGGATGGTTATTGGGAAAGTTAAGCGGCAGACTTAGAGCGACCCGTTTAATGATGTTTCTGATAATAATCAGTGACGCAACTTCTGTCATAGCAGCCAACAATGAGGGAATCGCCGGTGGAACCCTTGGAGCATTCATCCCAAATTTCTTCGCGTGGTACAGGGGAGAACAGATGGTGATACTAGCCCTCGTGATACTGATCGTAGGGCTATTCGCCTATATAATAATCAACACGATGGTAAACAGCCCATTCGGAAGGCTCATGCGCGGGGTCCGAGACAATGAGATGACCCTCCAGAGCACAGGGAAAAATGTAGCCAAGTTACGCAGCCAGGTAATGATGTTTGGCAGCGGTATAATGGCTATGAGCGGTGTCCTGCTGGCATATTATTACACTTTTGTCCAGTACAACATGTACAGTAGAATTGACTATACTTTCTGGCCTTGGCTCATGATAACTATCGGAGGCTTGGGCAGCAATGGGGGGAGCTATGTGGGGGCTCTAACCTGTGTCTCTATCATTAAGGGGCTTAGTATCTCCAAGCAGTCCATTGGGCCTCTACTTATTGGAACCAAATGGATTAAGCTCCTCAATTATTTTGAGGATATAATTCTAGGGGGGCTACTCATATTATTCTTGATTTTTAAACCTCGGGGTTTAATCCCTGAGAAGAACATTGTAATCAAAGGCGTTGACTACATCAAGATTTTAACCGGGAAAGAGACTAAGAAAAATCGTCAATAGACTCCCTGTTTTCCTTGATCCACTTGGCTGCTCGTCTCAGCAACAGGTTTGGTGTAGATACCACAGGTATGTCTCTTGGCCCAATTTTCAATGTAGGCACATAGTTGGGCATTAAAGCAAAGATAACGCTGGCCCAGTAGATGCGTCCATTTTTCCTTTCTTTCAGTAGCTCCTTGGTGTTGAATGGGAGTGGGCTGTGATGGAAAACGATTCCCTCTGCCCAGTTCAGTATAATTGGTCTCCCAGTCTCTTGGATAAGAGCACTGGTCTGTGCTATCTCCTCCATGGTATACTCTACCATCTCAAGAATCACCAGCTCTTTTGCGGGCATATAATTGAACTTCATATAATATTCAGCCATAGAATGGCTTGAGACTTGAAAAAGCTAACCCGTGTATATAAAAAGGATTCACCAGACAATAACCTTCAACTGTAAAAATAACTTAAGTACTCTACACATTCTCTTGATTTGAACACCATGTCAGAGAACATCTACATCGGATCAAAGCCAATCATAAACTACGTCACAGCCCTCGTAACCGCCCTCCAAAGAAATCCCACGGTAAACGTTATGGCAAGAGGCAGAGCAATCAGCAGCGCAGTCGATGTCGTCGAAGTCTGTAAACGAAGCTTCCTCAAAGAACTCCAGATCGAAGACATAAAGATAGGTACAGAGCAAATGGGAGACGGGGGAGAGCTAAGAAACGTATCAACGATAAATATAAAGCTGAACAAGAATAGCTAAAAATCCTCAAGCTGAGCAACAAGTTCCTCAGCTATGAAATTCCCGCTAAACAAGTCAGCCCTAGAAGCAATAGCTATTTTCGCAGCTAAACTTCGCGCTCGGTTTCCCCTACGGTTCCTTGGCGCGCTGTTCACATAGGGGTGCTGATAGAGGAGCCCGTGTTTGGGTGGTCTCGCGTTGCTCTTTATCGCTCTGAACATGGCTTTCTCTGCTCCTATTATTTGGATAGTGCTTGAGGGCATCATCCCTAATCGCTTCAATCCACCGGCTTTTTCGATTAATTTGGCTCCCAAGGTAGAACCTGCTATATAGGCTACGTTGGGGGCTATCTCGTTTGTGACCACTGAAATATATTCTATCAGGGCTTCCCTGTACTTGTATAGGTCCAGTGTTCTTTGGGCGAAATCTGATACGATCTTCATATCCACAGCGTCAAAGGATGCACCCACCGATCTCTCAATGGCTTCCTCTATCCTATCAGCATCCTTCTTCTTTAGGCTCATCTCCATCAAGCCTTTTGCGGTAATATTTTCCTTATCACCCATCTTGGTAATTATCCGAGCATAGTCCTCATGTTCCCTTACTCTATTTCCCATCTCGGGGAAATGAACACCGTACCATTCTCGCATCCTGCTGGATAGAGCGTTAAGCACTGTATCCAGTTCACCGAGAAGCTGAACTGCTGGAATAAGCAATGCTTCCCTGTCTGAGAGTTCCTCGTGGACATCCATTCTGGTAATCTCGTTCAAGACATCATGACTGAATACACCATATTCTGACTCATCTTGAATTAACCCAGCTTCCAAGGCCAACTCCACTAAATTCATTTTTAATGAACGAGCAGCTTCCACCTTCTCCCCATTCTCTATTTTCAGTGTATCTCGCAGCGATTCAACGAGGGCTTGATTACTTGAAACGACCACCAAGTCATCCTGTTTTTCAAGCTCAGAAACAAGGTCTCCAATTAAACCCTTATCTCCATCCTTGAGCCTTCGCATTATCTTGGCAATCGTCCGCGGGTCATCAGGCCATACTTGCTTAAACCTAACCTTGTTTTCTTCGTCCAATGCATAAATCCCTGTAATATTCTCAATCAAGTATAGCTGCAAATCAATGTCCTCCTAAAGTTTATCAGTGGCTTCGCTGAGTACGTAGGGGAGACTTGTCTAAATTAAGCTTAGCCGTCGAAATCTCTGGACTAAGGCTTCGTAACCCTCTCATGAATGCAGCCGGTGTCCTTGGAATGAGCCCTCCTCTTCTGAAACGAGTATATGACTCAGGGGCGGGTGCAGTTATCAGCAAGAGTATTGGGCCGAAGCCTAGAAGGGGGCATCCTAACCCGACTCTTGTGAGGGTGGATTGTGGTGCCTTGAATGCTATGGGCCTTCCCAATCCTGGTGTAGAGTATTTCGTCGATGAAATTAAAGAAATAAAGGAGATGGGTGTACCCATCATCGCCAGCTTCTTTGGGGGAAGTACAGAGGAGTTCGCGGAGGTAGCCTATCAGCTCTCAAAGGCTGGAGCAGATGCACTTGAGCTGAATGCGAGCTGTCCAAATGTTGCTGAGGAACTAGGGATGCTCGCGGCTGATGCAGCCAATGTAGAGAAGGTTACAGCGGCTGTTAGAGATGAGACGAAGCTACCCTTATTCGTCAAACTCAGTCCCAATGTGACAAACATCAAGAGCATCGCGGTAGCAGCCGAGTGGGGCGGCGCAGACGCAATCACCGCAGTAAACACATTGAAGGGAATAGCCATCGATGTGAACTTTAGGCGACCAATTCTCGCCAATGTTACAGGTGGGCTGAGTGGTCCAGCGGTAAAACCGGTATCCCTCAGATGTGTATGGGAGATAGCCCAAGCAGTAGACATCCCTGTAATAGGATGCGGCGGGATCACAACTGGATTAGACGCCATAGAGTATATTCTTGCGGGGGCTTCGGCTGTTGAATTGGGGACCGCCGTTATGACTCATGGGATTGGTGTCTACAAGGAGATCGCCGATGGTATTGCCGGGTATATGGATGCGAATGGCTTCAGTAAGGTTGAGGATATGGTGGGGCTCGCCCAAGAAAGCGGGCATACAGGAGATGAGGGATCATGTGTGGGAATGACGAGATAAGAGCAGTTGTAGTTCTGGATGTCAAGCGAGAAGCCGTTGACATCAACACTATTTACTTTAAAGACGAGCTAGTTAAGACCGCTGAGCCTGGGCAGTACATTATGGTATGGGTTCCCGGTGAAGACGAGGTTCCCATGTCAATATCAACCATAGAGCATAATGGGCTCTCAAGCATCACAGTCCGAAACGTAGGACCCACAACAGAGATACTTGACTCGATAACCCCCGGAACAAAGCTAGGAATCAGGGGACCCTATGGCAATCACTATGAGGTTAAGGGAGAGAAACCCCTGATAGTAGCAGGTGGATCAGGGGCAGCCAGTCTGCTACCGCTAGTTCGAGCATTTTTGAAGAAGGGGATCAAACCCACCTTTATTCTAGGAGGGAGGAGCAGTGATCAGCTTCTCTTTGAGGACAATTTAGCCGAGTTACTGCGAGAGAATCTCATTATCTCAACTGATGATGGCTCCGTGGGATACAGTGGATATGCTTCAGGATACGCCGCGTTACTAATGGCAGAGAATGAGTACGATCAAGTCTACACATGTGGACCAGAGTTGATGATGGCCAAAGTATTCTATGAATCCGAGAAACACCATCTACCCATACAGGCGAGCCTTGAACGCTATGTAAAATGCGCTGTTGGGCTATGCGGTAACTGCGCGATAGGTCCTTACCGGGTTTGTAAGGATGGCCCAATCTTTGACACAGGGATGTTGGAGGAGATACGGGAAGAGTTTGGTGTCAGCCAGATGGATGCCTCAGGTGTAAAGGTCCGTGTAAATCACTAGATATTTCAACTCATTTCCCCTCTTTATGTTATGCCAGTTCGCTCGGTCAGAAGACGCTATCTTTGGGTACACATAGAGACATCAGTGGAACTTGATTCTAGTCTGTTGAATAATGTAATTGAGGCAAAGATACAGTACCTCTATGGCGTAAAGGGAGCAGTGGATATGAATTACAGGCTTATCGAGTACTTTCCAGAGGGTAATAACGCGATTGTCAGGTGTAATCACGTTATGTTGACTGAGCTACGTGCAGCCTTGGCGCATATTATTGATATCGCGGGGGAGCCTGCTAGATTTGATGTTTTGCGTGTATCAGGGACGATAAAATCATTGAAGAAGCATTTTCAGAGAGATTGACTGCGACTAGACTGGCTTGGGTTTAGAAACAGCAACGAGATAGGATATTAGTCAATTAATATTCTGATTTGAAGCACCGGAAGCTCGCAGTCGTTCTGTTAATCCCTATCTTGTTCCTATTAACACAGAATAATCATTCGGGCAAATCTGCTCTAATCATAGACCCTATCAATCAAGAAGGGTTCAAGACCAAGTCAATCAACTTGTTATCAAGCAACGGCTACTCAGTCTCTTACTATTCGGGGGAAGAAGTAACAATAGAGTTTCTGAAGAATATTCCATCTGAACACGATTTGTATATTTTCAGGGTTCACAGCACTTGCATCAATAACCGTACATGGATCTTTTCTGGAGAAAAATACCAAACAAATTCCTATCCAATCCTCCAAATAGCAGGGCTCATCCACAAGGCTAAACCAAGCCAAGAATCCGGTTACCTATTTGCAGTTAGTCCAGAGTTCATTCAGGAGTACAACAAAGACGGGTTCAAAGATGGGGTAGTATTGATGATGGGGTGTGAAGGTTTATGCGTCAATGATCTAGCCGAGGCTTTCTGTGAGGAAGGAGCATCAATTTATGTTAGCTGGGATGGCAACGTTTGCTTAAAACATACAGATCGGGCTTTTCTCTCAATAATTGAGTCAATCTGCGCTGGAAAATCAACAATAATCGAAGCCTTAGACTATGCTCAGAATCAAATAGGAAACGATCCCGTATACCATTCCTCACTAAACTATCTTAAATTGGGGCATGATTCCTAGAAAGTATCATAAAACACCGCATTAGCAGAAGTATTTTTATTCAAGCATCGATTGTTTGGGTGGTAGAACGCACGAATAGCTTATGCTATGAGTGTAAATAATAGGAAAGAGTAAAATGATAATCCCCGTTCGGTGCTTCTCGTGTGGAAAGGTCATAGGAGATAAATGGGAAGACTTTAATCGGCGCGTAGAGATGGGGGAAAACCCCTCAGAGGTATTGACTGACCTTGGTGTCACGAGGTATTGTTGCCGGAGAATGCTTCTCTCCCACGTAGAGATAATTGATGATGTATTGAAATTCCACCAAGACAGAGAGGTACCCGATCTCAGAGGAGGTAAATAGTCGCAATGGAAATTGAAGTAAACGATAACCTGCTACTGCCACAGGAAATACTACTAAGCGCAGGTGTCCACATAGGAACACGCATCAAGACAAAAGACATGGAGCCCTTCATCTACAAGGTTCGCCCAGACGGACTCTACGTCCTAGACATGGAACAGATGAACGAGAGAATCAAGATAGCCGCAAAGTTCCTCTCACGAATGGATCTAAGAAAGCTATGCGTCGCGAGCAGCAAGCGGTACGGGGTAAACCCAGTAGACCAATTCTGCAGCGTACTTGAATGCAAGGCATATACTGGAAGATTCACAAGCGGATCATTCACCAACCCGGAGTACGGTGATTTCTTTGAGCCAAAAGCAGTAATAGTCACCGACAGCCTAGCTGACCAACAGATCGTTGAAGAGGCAAGCCAAGCAGGAGTACCAGTAATCGCACTATGCAGTACAGACAACAGCCTCAAGAATGTCGACCTAGTAATCCCAGTCAATAACAAAGGCAGAAGAAGCCTAGCTATAGTCTTCTGGCTACTTGCACGAGAAATACTAAGAGAAAAAGGCACTCTCCCAGCGAGCGGAGAATTCGGTAAGACAATAGAGGATTTCGAGACCACCCTCTAGGTGAGATAATTGGCTTTCAGGCGACCAGCAGTTGCAGGCGCCTTCTATGCCGCCTCACAAGATTCCCTTAGAAAACAGATTATTGATTCTTTTAACCACAGACTAGGACCCGGAAGGCTCCCTAGAGAACAAAAAGACTCGGGAATACTATCCGTTGTTTGTCCACACGCAGGATACATGTTTTCAGGGCCCTCCGCAGCCCACTGTTATCTAGCGTTGGGGGAGCAGAAGCCACCAGAGACCGTAGTAGTTATTGGTCCTAATCATACTGGTTGGGGTACTCCGGTTTCTGTGATGCGTGAAGGAGTCTGGGAGACGCCTCTTGGGCAGGTTACTATCGATTCTGAGCTTGCTGATAAGATAATCGAGTTATCAGCGACGGCTAGAGGAGATGAATCCGCGTTTATCAGGGAGCATAGTGTTGAGGTGCAGCTTCCCTTCCTGCAGTTCATTTACCCTGATTTCAAATTTGTACCAATCTGCATGGGGTACCAAGACTTGGAGACAAGCGTTGAGCTGGGGAAGGCAATATTCGAGGCATCCAAGGGCAAAGAAATCATAGTCATCGCATCTTCTGATCTAACTCATCAAGAATCAAAGACATCAGCGAACCTGAAAGATCGATATGTATTGAACGCCATCCAGGAGATGGATGAGAAAAAACTACAGGAATCCGTAAAGAAACATCGAATAAGCACCTGCGGATATGGAACAATATCAGCCGCGTTAGTCTACTCCAAGCTTAAAGGAGCCACCAAGGCAGAGGTACTTTCATACTATACCAGCGGAGATATTATTGGAGATAATAGCGCGGTCGTTGGATATGCGTCTGCCAAGATAACTAGGAACTGATAACAATGCACGTGGAAGCCTCAGCGCCAGGGAAAATGATCCTATTTGGAGAACATAGTGTGGTTTATGGAAAACCAGCAGTAGTCTTGGCTATCGACAGAAGAGCCAAGGTTTACGCTGAGAAAAGAAACGATAAAAAGATCTACATAGATGCTGATAACCTGGGTTTCAGTGGCTACTTTGAAGACGATGTCTATCACTCTGTACGCGGTAGGGTTTGGCGCGGCAGAAACCTTGCGGCTCTGAATGTCGCCGCGAAGAAGACCATGGAATATATCGGTATAGAGGGTGGAGTGAATCTCAAGGTCCGAAGCATGATTCCCATAGCTGTTGGCTTGGGAAGCAGTGCAGCCATATGTGTTACGACAGTTAGCGCCGTTGAGCGTCTCTTTGATGCTGGGTTGAAGAATGAGGAGATTTCTAATCTAGCCTTTGAGGGCGAGACAATAATTCATGGTAAGCCCAGTGGTGTGGATAATAATGTCTCAACCTTCGGCGGGGTAATGAGCTATGACAAGGAGAACGGGATAAAACGATACAAGCTCGACCATGATATTCCCTTCATCATTGGGAACACCAAGAAGAAGCGTTCAACCAAGAGGATGGTAGAGAATGTTGCAGCGCTCAAGGAGCAGAACCCGGAGGAGATGAATGGGATTTTAGACTCGATGGGCTTGATCGCGGAGTCTGGTCTTGATGCCTTGATGAAGGCAGATAAGTACAGGTTGGGAGATTTGATGGATCTTAACCATGGGCTACTCGCAGCTATCGGTGTCTCAACCATGAAATTAGAGATATTATGCCATACTTCGAGAAATAATGGAGCACTTGGCGCCAAGCTTACAGGAGCCGGAGGGGGTGGCTGTATGATCGCATTAGCCAATGAGCTTGATATTCCGAATATCGAGCGGGCGATTCGCAGAAGAAAGAGTGACTCATACAGGGTCTCGCTTACCGATAAGGGCGTTGAGAGCAAGTGGGTTGAGGAAGAAAATGCAGATTCTTAAGCTAGGTGGAAGCGTTATCACGCATAAAGACGATTTTTTTTCACCTAATCAAGAAAACATAAAGCGTCTCACTGAAGAGATCAAATCATCAAATGAGGATTCGTTGATTATTGTTCACGGCGCGGGAAGCTTTGGTCACCCTGTTGCCAAGAAGCACTCGATATCTGATGGGTTGAAGAGTAAAGACCAGTTGATTGGGTTCAGCGAGACTCATCAATCAATGACTCGTTTGAACCAGATTATAGTTGATGCCCTGCTTGAGGCTGGTGTTCCCGCCTTTGGAATCAGCACATCTTCGATGTTGGTTACGAGTGGGAGAAGGCTAGTGAATATTGATCTAAGTATAATCAAACAGTTGCTTGATACTGGGCTGGTTCCTGTAATGTATGGGGACGCTGTTCTGGATACTGAGCAGGGTTTTGCTATTTTATCTGGTGATCAGTTAATCGTTAGGTTGGCTATCGAGCTGGATGCTGAACGAGTTATCTTTGGCTCGGATGTAGATGGGATATTCACATCTAACCCAAAACTCAACTCAGACGCCAAACTAATCCCAAAAGTTAGCCTCAGCAACATGACCGCAGATGTTGGTGATACAACGTTTACCGATGTCACTGGAGGCATGATGGGAAAACTAACCGAAGCCGAAGAAGCGGTAAAAGCGGGCACAGAGGTAATTTTCCTTAATGCAACCGCCATTGATCGTGTCAAAATGGCGTTGCTAGGGGAAAAAGTAATGGGCACCCTTCTCACATTGTAGTCCTATGAGTGGGATAGAGAAGAGAAAGCTACGTCATATCCGTGTTAGCCTTGAGGAAAACGTTGAGACCGACATAGCCACTGGGTTTGAGGATATCCGGTTGATACACCGGGCTTTGCCTGAGATCGATCTCGATGAGGTATCAACAGAGACAACGTTTTTTGGTAAGAAGCTTGCTGCACCACTCATTATCAGCGCCATTACGGGTGGAACCGAGGAAGCAGCAAAGATAAACGAGGTTTTAGCTGAGGTTGCTGAGGAGAAACAGATAGGCATTGGTGTGGGGAGCCAGAGAATAGCTATCGCTCAACCCGAGACTATTCCCACTTTCAGTATTGTCAGGGAAAAGGCGCCATCAACATTTGTAATGGGTAACCTTGGATGCCCACAGCTCAGCCTTGGATGGGGCGTACCAGAGGCAAAGAAATGCATCGAGATGGTTGAAGCTGACGCGCTGGCGCTTCATATGAATCCCCTACAGGAAGCAGTACAGGTTGATGGGGACATCAATTATCATGGGGTCTACGAGAAAATAAAGGAGCTCAGCAAGAATCTGGATACCCCTCTCATTATGAAGGAGACAGGGGCAGGCATAGCTTGGGAGGATGCCTTAAAAATGGAGAAAGCCGGAGCATCTGGTTTGGAGATTAGTGGTGTGGGCGGTACATCGTGGAGTGCAGTCGAGTATCATATCGCCAAAGAAGTTGGTAAGAAGGAGATGGAGTATCTTGGTGGCGCCTTCTGGAACTGGGGTATTCCCACTGCTATCAGCGTAGTGGAGACTACTCAGAAGACTGATCTCGCTGTTATATCTAGTGGGGGCATTAGGACCGGTGTTGAGATAGTAAAATCAATTACTCTTGGATCCCATGTCGGGGGAATTGCCAAGCCTTTTCTTGAGAAGACGATTGAGGGAAAGGAAGCATTAGCAGAGCATGTGGATAATATAATCAGAGAGATTCAAGTAGCTATGTTTCTGGTTGGTGCGAGTAACTTGGATGATCTAAGGCATGTGCCTGTTCTGATTATGGGGAAGACCGCTGAATGGTTAAAACTCAGGGGGTTTGACCCGAGTAGTTACGCTAAAAGAGCATAGAACGATTTAAGTTACATCTCTTAGAGTCTATGCTTGGAAATGTCCAAAGCGAAACTACTACAGGAGAAACTCGTAGAGACCGCTGAACCTGTGAATGCTTTCATTGAGAGCCTTCTGACGGACAGGAAGCCGAGTCAATTGTATGAGGCAAGCCGCCACATAATAAACGCTGGAGGAAAGAGGCTACGACCATTTCTCACAATCAAATCATGTGAAGCTGCTGGAGGGAAGAAAAAGGACGCCATCCCATTCGCCGCAGCCCTAGAGATACTGCATAACTTTACACTCGTACATGACGATGTCATGGATCACGATGTACTGCGTAGAGGAAAACCTACAGTACATGCTACTTATGGTGAGCCCATGGCTATTCTTGCAGGTGATCTGTTATTCGCAAAGGTCTATCAGTCTGTCCTAGATCATGCGCCGGCTCACTTATCATCAGATGATGTTGTGCTGGCGCTCCAGAAGATGACTAACGCAATTATTGTGCTCTGTGAAGGTCAGGCTTTGGATGTGAGTTTCCCCAAGGCTACTGATGTATCTGAGGATGATTATATCTTCATGATTGGCGCAAAGACCAGCGCATTATTCAAAGCATGTGCAGAGGTAGGCGCTATCGCTGCAGGCGCAACCTCTGGGACTATTAATTCTCTGGGCAGCTTTGCTTGGGATGCTGGAATCGCTTTCCAGATCGTTGATGATATATTGGGCATAACCGCTGATGAATCGAAGCTTGGGAAACCAGTAGGCAGCGATATCAGGGAAGGCAAGAAGACGATCATTATGATCCACGCCCTAAAGAACGCCAATGATGAACAACTGAAGATACTGATGGATAGCATGAAGGGTGAGAAATCCACCCATAAAGAGATAGAATCCGCTGTCCAAGTGCTGAAAAAATTAGGTTCAATAGACTATGCTAGAAGTGAAGCGGCAAGATACCTTGAAAACGCGGTCAAGAGCATCGAGAACCTTGATGACACAGCCGCTAAGAAGCAGTTGATCGAGCTGGTTAACTACTTTGTCCAGCGAGAATACTAGAGAAAGGAATAATAGCCATCCCCTATCTATTCTTCGAGACCAACAGTGTCCATGACAAACGATGACATAATAGATGCAGCAAAGAAACACGCTGCATATAACGCATCACAGCATGATGGGAACGCTCAGTCAGGCTCAGTTATTGGCAAGATGCTAGCCGAACACCCTGAGCTAAAGGCAAGGGTGAAACAAGTTATTCCCATCATAAATCAGGGAATCAAAGAGGTAAACGCATGGACACAGGAACAGCAGCAGAAATATGTTGAAGATAACTATCCAGAACTCCTCGAGACCAAGAAGGTAGAAGAAGAACCAAAAACCCTTCCCCCACTTGAGAATGCTGAAAACTGGAAGATGATAAAGACAAGGTTTGCCCCTAACCCGGACGGTGCATTGCATCTAGGCTCCGCGGAGCCTATCGTTTTCTGTGATGAGTATGCCAAGATGTATGATGGGCATTTTATCCTAAGATACGAGGATACCAGCGCAGAGGTCAAGCCACCTATCCCCGAAATGTATGACGCCATACTAGAAGACTTGAAGTGGCTAGGAGTAAAGGTGGATGAGAAATACATCCAGTCAGACCGTATCGAGATCTATTACGAGTACGCTGAGAAGGTATTACGAGATGGAAATGCCTACGTCTGCGAGTGCGATGTAGATGAATTCAGAGAACTCTACATGGCGAAGAAAGCCTGTCCATGCAGAGATAAGAGTCCAGAGGAGCAGCTCAAACGCTGGAACATGATGCTAGATGGCACCTACAAGCAAGGAGAAGCAGTTGTAAGAATAAAGACAGATCTAACCGACCCCAATCCCGCTGTAAGAGACTGGCCGGCTCTAAGAATAAGCGAGGTATGGCACCCAAGACAGGGAAACAAGTACCGTGTTTGGCCTTTGTATAACTTCAGCTGCGGAATAGACGATCACCTGATGGGAGTCTCTCATATAATCCGTGGAAAGGAGCATGATGTCAATACTACTCGGCAGCGTTGGCTCCAGAAGCACTTGGGCTGGAGGTATCCCGAGATAATCAATGTCGGACGGCTTGGACTCGAAGCAGGTATACTGAGTAAGTCCAAGATGCGAGCAGGTATTGAGGATGGTACCTATTCAGGTTGGGATGATCCAAGACTGGGAACTCTCAGAGCCCTCAGAAAGCGGGGTATTCAGCCTCAGGCGATTCGAAATATCATGATCCATGTTGGGCCCAAGCCGGTGAATGTTTCAATTAGCTGGGATAACTTCGCGGCAGAGAACAGGCAAATCATCGAATCAAAAAGCAATAGATACAGCTTCGTGGAGAACCCAATAAAACTCATCGTACGGAACGTTGATAAGACTATCACAGCCAAGCTACCCGTGCACCCAGATTACCCTGAGAGGGGAAACCGTGTACACATTTTGGAGCCCAAGGATGGGGAGATCCATCTGCATCTATCTAGGAATGACTTGAACAAGATCGAGAAAGACAAACTAGTGAGATTGATGAGTGTTGCCAACGTCAAGATCACCAGTATTGGTGATGCGATCGTGTCCGAGTATCACTCAGAAGATTACCAGATCGCCCGGGATCAGGATGCACCATTCCTTAACTGGCTCCCATATGGGGAGGGTGTTGAAGCCAAGGTTATTTTACCCGATGCATCAGAAGCCCTAGGATTGGCCGAGGAGAGTGTGCAGGATTTGGAACCTGATGATATGTTCCAGTTTGAGCGCTTCGGTTATTGTAGGGTAGAAACAAACAAGCCATTCGTAGCTTATTTCACACACAATTAGTTCACCTATTTTTGTAATTTAACGATATGTTTAATAAAGAACAATCTGGTAAGGCTATGTACCATTTAAGAGGGAAATGAAATGTCCGGAGATGTAGATCCTTCGAAACCCTTCTACGTAAGGTTCGAAGTACCGAAAGAAGTCGCAGACGCGGCGTTAGAAGCACTAAAAATAGCAACTGAGTCAGGAAAGATCAGAAAGGGAACAAACGAGGCCACCAAATCTATCGAGAGGGGCAAAGCCAAGCTCGTACTCATAGCAGAGGATGTTCAGCCACCGGAAATCGTGGCACACTTACCACTGCTCTGTGATGAGAGGAAAGCAGCTTTCGTATATGTTCCTACAAAGGAAGGAATAGGAAGCGCATTAGGCATCAGCGTTGGCTCTTCAGCAGCAGCCATCGAGGAAGCAGGCGACGCCGAGAACCTCATATCTGAGATTATCTCAAAATTAAACGAGTTAGTGAAGTAAAATGAGTCAAGACTCTGATCTTCTTACACCATCGACCGTAATCCAGATCCTTGGCAGAACAGGGCTCACTGGAGAGGTAATGCAAGTAAGAGTCAGGATTGACGATGGCAGAGACAAGGGACGTATTATTACACGCAACGTCAAGGGACCAATAAGGATCGATGATATCCTTCTGCTACGCGAGACAGAGCGTGAGGCAAGGAAGATCCGATAGGTGATTATGATGCCACAAGTCCACAAGTGTAGTTTCTGCGGCGATGAAATCGCACCCGGAACCGGGATGAATTTTGTCCGTCGTGACGGCAGGGTTCTAAGGTTCTGTGGTAGCAAGTGCAAGAAGAGCGCTATAGATCTCAAGCGTGATCCACGTAAATTCAAGTGGACCGAGGCTTGGAGTCTAAGACAGCGAAGATAATCCTACTCTAAATTTACGCTATTTTGTATTTATTTTTCTTAAAATACTAATATTTTTGACGTTTTATGGCATTTATTGTAGATTTACGGTAATGCATATATCACTCATTGTTATTATTATATTCACGGGGAACATGAGTCTCAATATCCCCGAGAAACTGAAAAAATACTGTATCCTCGCAGAAGATGACACGATTATCGATATGTTCAAGTGTCCAGTACCCGGATGCAATTTCGCCACACGCTTAGGACCAGGCGCGATCCGTATGCACGTTCTGATAAAAGCTGATCCCATGAGCAAGACCAGATACAGTTCTGATCATGAGGAGTATTGGAAGGAGTTTGAATCAGAGCTATCAATGGACAATGTACGTGTTTTAGTGAATATCCCGCATAGACTGACTTCCTACAGGAAACCGTGATTCTTTTCCACCTTTTTTATCGTCAAACCTTTAATTGGGGTGTGTGATCCGTCTAGCCATGTATCAAGAGACTCTAGTAATATTGAAGCCAGACGCTTTAGAGCGGAACAAGACAGGCTCAATAATTAAATATTATGAGGATGCGGGATTGAGAATCTTGGATATGAAGTTCTACTCAAGAGTAGAGGTGGGTCTACTCAAAAAACACTACCCAGATTCAATGGCATTATCCATCGGAAAAAAAGCAAAAGCAGCTGTACCAAGCATCACCGACCCAGAAGCACATGGGATGAAAGTATTAACGGCTCTAAGAAACTATTTCACCCGAGGACCAGTATTGGCAATTAAATTTGGCGGCGAGGATGCCATCAAAGAAGTACGCAGAATTACAGGCTATACAGATCCAGCGACGGCTGAGGAAGGAACCATACGCGGAGATCTTGGTATAGACACGATTGAGAAGAGTACTGCTGAGGGACGAGCCGTTGAGAACCTTGTCCATGCCTCTGGTAACCCAGAGGAGGCAGAAGCCGAGCTAAGGCTCTGGCTCTGATTATCTTTCTCTTTTTCCCTCGATGAAGTCTTCGACCCATCTTCTGGCTTCATCGTCTGGTACTTGTTGTGGTGGATGTTTGAAGCTGTAGCTACTGATGCCCAGCAGAGGTCCACTGATTCCTCTATCCAATGCTATCTTTACTGCCCTAATGGCGTCGATTACCACCCCAGCGCTATTGGGGCTATCATTTACCACCAGCTTGGCGTCAAATGTAATTGGTAGGTTGCCGAAGCTGTGGCTATTGATCCTGATGTAGCATACTTTATGGTCCTGAAGGAATGGCACATAGTCGCTTGGACCGATGCGGGTAGGTACCTTGTAGGGGATCAGGCTCTGGACTGCCTCTGTCTTGCTTACTCTCTTTGTCTGGAGGCGGTTCTCGACTGTCATGTTCTCGAAGTCAGTGTTCCCACCGATGTTCAATTGATAAGTAGAATCCAGCAAGACCCCTCTATCATAGAATAGTCTGGAGACCACCCTGTGAAGTATGGTTGCTCCCAATTGGCTCTTTATATCATCCCCAGCGACTGGGAGCCCAGCTTCCTCGAATTTCTTTGCCCATTCTGGTCTGCTGGCGATGAACTCTGGTATGCAGTTTAAGAAGGCAATTCCAGCGTCCAGACAAGCCTGAGCATAGTACTCTGTCGCCTTGGCGCTACCGACTGGAAGGTAGTTTATGAGCATATCTGCCTTGGTCTCTTTGAGAACCTGTGTGACATCAACTGGCTCAATGGTCTTATCTGCATTAAAACTCTCATACATGTGCGGTGCTACCCCATCCATTATGGGTGCAGCTTGAACAATTACCCCGGTCTTTGGTACATCAGCGAATTTTGCGCAGTTATTTGGCGGAGCCCAAATAGCCTCACATAGATCCTTACCGATTTTTTCCTTGTTTACCTCGAATGCGGCGACAAATTCAACATCACTGATATGATAGTCTCCGAAATATGCGTGCATTACTCCTGGTATGTTCTCATCACTTTTCGCGTCCTTGTAATACTCTACGCCTTGAATGAGAGCTGATGCACAGTTACCGACACCAGCGATAGCGACCCTTATGCCCATCTGTTCA
The DNA here is from genome assembly GCA_964653295.1 of uncultured Candidatus Bathyarchaeia archaeon. Taxonomy (GTDB): domain Archaea; phylum Thermoproteota; class Bathyarchaeia; order TCS64; family TCS64; genus RBG-16-57-9. The sequence continues at coordinate 23,289 of CAZZFH010000002.1, forward strand.
CTTTCCTAGACAAAAGAAGCATTTGATAACCCCTAAAAGCCTTTCCGCTATAGCCAGTTGTGAATGTACTGATTGTCCTCTTCAATGAGCCTCTTCATGAGTTTAACCGTCTGACGAGGTGTAAGCCTGCACCTATTGATATCTAGAAAACGTAGTTTACTGTAGGGTCTCTCCAGCTTCATAACCCTATGCCACTTAACCTCCACCTGAGCAGGGTAGTTTCTACCCGATGAAAGAAACGCATAGGGGTCAAGGTTAAGCTGTGATTTTCTTGTGGCGAAAAAGGGACCGTGTAGAATCCCTGTGTTGAGGTTTATGAGAAAAATAAGGTCTCCTTTCTTGATCTTCTTTACAGTATCCCAGTGTTTGTATGTGTTTCCGAATAGGGCTTTCTGGAAACATTCATCCATCGTCTGGTGATTGCAGTAGAAGATGTAACTCACAGCTCTTCCTTCCTCTATCTGTTATTTTTTACTGAACATTATTTTAGTCTGTTGGCTATCTCGTATATTCTGAGGGTCATCCATGGGGAGGGTGTTTTCTTTTGCCCGAAGCTCCAATTACTCCAAGCCTTGTAGACTGACTCAGGAACAAAACCGCCTTCTGGTTGCTGTTTTTCACGGATTATATCCCACATCTCCCAGAACTCATCATACTCCAGTGCATAGGGGTAGTGGCTGAGGACATCTACTACGTGAAGTATATCGAACCAGACATTGGGGTACTTGAGTTTCTTGAAAGTCGTGCCTATCCCAAACATGTAGATCTTTTTCCCCCCGCGGTTCTCCCAGTGGAGAATATGCGAGTCTATCCCATTTTGTACAGCTTCCGTATCCTTGTATTGGCTCAGGCTAAGGGCTTTCAATGTGATGAGGTTGGCGTATGGGCAGTGATCATCCTTTTTCCCGGGTCCACGGAACCTTGGGTTGCTTCCTTTGCATCTCCAACCATTATTCTCTGATAACCAGACGAGTATGCGTGCGGCTTCCTTGGTGTATTCGTTGTTTATCCCGAATTTTTGGAGCGAATAGATCAGTATCGGGGTATCACAGAGGAGCCACATTATCTCTCCTGTGCCTTTTCCTCCCCATCTCTCAGGTATCTCTAGCTTGGACTGGAACAATCCATCCTCAGAGCGATGCTCCAATATGAGGTTACTAATCGCTTTTATCCACTCATCCCTGGTGTCCAGCCCAAAGTCAGCGAGTAACTCTATCTTGTGAATAGGGTGCCCCGCGTCATTGTGCCGCTTCAATGGGGGGTTTGGCCATGTAATGCATTCATCTATTAAAGCCTGTATTCTAGGGTCTTGGGTTAGCTCCTTGTATTCCTTGGCACTCGATTTCCCTTGGATTCTTCCTAGATTATACTTGATCCACGGCTCATTACACTGTTCGAGATAAGGAACAGGGTCATAATTGAGTTGTGGATCTGATGTCATACCTTAGAATTGATCTTGTGCTGTAAAAAAGGAACGCCAGAGAAAGTGGGTGGGAGGTGGGTGAAACTAGTCAGTGCGCCTGTAGTATCCTGGACGTGGCATGAATATGGTGCCATCCTTCATCAGCACGCTGAGGAATCTCGCGCCCTCGCTCCTGTTGATGCCGAAGTCGGTGCTCAATGCTTCGTATAGGTCTGTCTCCTTGACTGATCCACTCACTCTTTCCATTTCCCCTA
>CAZZFH010000002.1:24975-26066 GCA_964653295.1 uncultured Candidatus Bathyarchaeia archaeon
TACTTGGAGTACCTTCTGTAGCTGGTTCTGCAGGCTCCTTGGCTTGCCCGAGTAGAGGAGGTCGATATCCATTTGTCCAGTGGCTACATCTATTCCTACTTGCTCTAGGCTCTTCTGCATTAGGTTTATTGCTCCCTCAGCGTCCTCGATGGTCACCTCCTCTCTGAGATGTGCCCTTGCTCGGGACTCAGCCATACGTACTAGGCTTTCTAGTTGTCTTGCGGTGATGGCGACTGCTGAGGCTTCTCCGCCTTCTATGCTGGCGTTTCTCATCTTTACGTAATAGTCTTGGAATCTTTCTACTACTGGTTCTGTTATTCTTGGTTTTACGCGTTTGGCGTAGCTGATGTATTTTCTCATTAATCCCATATCAAGTGGTGGGGCTGTTGTCGCTAGGTCTCGGTGCAGTCCAAGTATGTGTCTAGCTATCTCCACGTCCTGTTGGGTATCAGGGGTATCACGTAGGATGAATATTATATCGAATCTGCTGAGCAGAGTCACAGGTAGGGTGATGTTCTGGGCGATTGTTTGATATGGGTTATATCTGCCAAGCGTTGGGTTTGCAGCCGCAAGGATACTGCAACGGGCGTTTAGAGTAGCCACAATACCTCCCTTGGCGATGGGTACTATCTGTTGCTCCATGGCTGGGTGCATCGCGCCTCTGTCTTCTTCCCGCATCTTATCGATCTCGTCGATGCAACAGATGCCCTTATCAGAGAGAACTAGGGCACCTGCCTCTAATACGAAGTTGCCTGTGCCTCCTTCTTTGACTACTGCCGCTGTCAGTCCCGCTGCTGTGCTTCCCCTGCCTGTGGTCATCAAACCTCTTGGGGCTACCTTTGCTGCGAAGCTAAGCATCTGGCTCTTGGCCGTACCAGGGTCTCCAACGAGGAGTACATTGATGTCTCCTCTGAGTTTCACGTCTTCGAGGTCTTTTTCCACGCCTCCAATAAGCAGGTAGAGTACTGCTTCCTTGACGTGGTCGTATCCATAGATGCTAGGGGCTATGCTGTTGAGGAGTTTCTGGTATACAAAGGGGTCCTTTGCTATTTCCAGTATCTCTGCCTCGTCTTCTGGTGAGAGTTCCAGTA
>CAZZFH010000003.1:0-24222 GCA_964653295.1 uncultured Candidatus Bathyarchaeia archaeon
TTGAACATTACTTGTCTCGCTCCTTGAGGTAGTACTCGATGGCGTAGTTCATTGCCTGTTTCCAGATCTTCTGTTCCTGTTCATTGGTGGCTTTCTCTATCGCCTCTAACGCGGCTTCCTCCAGCCTCTTCCTTGGGTTCAAGCCTTCGCCTGTTGAGAATTCAAGTCCCTCGCCGGTGGGTTTGATCCTGTCAATGAGCTCAAAGTAGAAGTTCTGGGCTGCTCCCAGCTGACTGATGCCTGTGAAGTCTATCTCAGTGTATTTCCTGAAGGGTATCTCTCCCTCCAGTACGAGTTGGAGTAATCCCTCACTGTTGGAGTCCTTATCCACCTCTTCTTTGATGGATTCCGTTAATTGGTCATGCTTCAGGTGGCTGGTGTGGAGCTTGAGCTGCTTCATGGGCTGGCTCTTAACCTTCACATACTCTATCTTCAAATCACGGTTGTAGTCGATTACCACGAACCCAGTGTCTTGCTCCCATTCACCGAAATCATAGTGCTCGGTGCCCCCCGGGTAGATCACATGGCTATCATTGATCTTGGTCGAGACATACTCATGGATGTGCCCCATGGCGAATATCTGTATCTGGGGGTTCTTCTTGATGCTCTCCACCTTGACTACAGGCTCCTCCCAGATAGGCGGCGCTATCTCCTCGATGCTGTAATGGAGCACCGCTATGTTTAGGTCTGCACCAGCGGGGATTGTTTTATCCTCCAGTGGGTCCTCTTTTGATGCTAGGTTCCTGTTGTAACTCATCCCCGCTATCGAGACCCTTACTCTGCCTACCTTCTGCTTGAATTGCTGGAACTCTGTGTAGCTCTCGAATACATTTGCTAGTCCAGCCTCACCGAGAATACTGTGGGGGCTTGCGCCGTCACGTTCATTGGTTGGGGCTTCATGGTTTCCTGCGGCGATGTATGCCTCTATTCCATTGTCTTTGAGGGCTTTGAATGCCTCTACTACCCTTGCCCGTGGTGGGTTTCGTGGGGATAATTGGTCGAATAGGTCGCCTGTGTTGATGTATATGTCTGCCTTGTGCTTTATGGCGTACTCTATGGTCTTCCACCATGCTTGACCGATCCTTCTGCGGCGTTCGGCTAGCTTCGATCCCAGTTTCTGATTGTAGAGGTTGAGGTGATTATCACCCGTGATGACGATCCTTACCACTTTACCACCTTGACTTGGGTTCCTTTATCTCGGCTTTCTCGGGCTCCATCTTTTTATCACGGTTATACGCCTCAAGGGCTCGCCTCAATGCATCGTCGAGGTCTATATCGCTTCCGCCCTCTCCGCTTACCCTTCCCGATACCTTGATCATGGTGGGTATCTTGGTAAGTTCACCCACTACTACTGCTTCTCCCTTGTTGAGCCCCGGGAGATCATTGAACAAGTCCTCACTGAGTCCTTCGCTGCTTCGTCTTACTGCGCTCATGTCCTCTGGGTTGGTGAGGCGCATTATTATCTGGCTATTGCACTGGCTCAACACGTTGCTACTTATCTTGCCGGGTCTCTGGGTTACCACCATCAAGAATATACCGAATTTCCTTCCCTCTGCCGCTATCTTCTCGATGATATCGAGGCACGATGATTGTGCTAATATTTGTGCTCCCGGAGCAAAGTTATGAGCCTCCTCCAAAACGACGAAAATTGGATACTGAAGTCCCCCTGTTACTGCTAGGCTCCAGATGTCCTCAAGGGTCTTCTGGACAATATACTGGGACACATGCCTCTGGAGACCCGCAAGATCTACCACGCTCATATGTTTCGGTAATATTAGGTCATCGATGGGTATGCTCTGGCTTCCCCAGACGCTGTAGCTCTGGAGTCGCCTGATATAGTTGGAGGCTCTTCCAGCTGCTTCTCTTCTGGTCCTGTCCTCCTCGGATATGGCCATCTGGTTCAACCTGTCTACCAGCTGTTTTGGACCATAGATGCCTTCTAACACCTTTAACGCGTCTGTGATGGCACCCCTGATGTGAACCCAGCGGCTGCTGATGCCTGCTACCTCGCATATCTCGCTGTCATTGAGCTTGCTGAAATCTATAGTATAGTTGTCTGCTCCTCCAATGTCCTCGTCGCTGTATCTTCTCCCCTTGATTCCCGGGGGTCTGTAGATTACTATGTCCTGTGCGTTTTCCGTTGGATGTTCATCGCCGGTTCTCTTCATCATGACATAGTCGCTGTTGGGGTCCAGCACGATTACTGTGGCTCCCAGTGGTAGTAGGTTCTCTAGTATCAAGCCTACTAGGTAGCTTTTGCCTGCGCCTGTCTGGGCTATTACGGCTACATGTTTCCTGAATCCGTTGGGGTCTATCTGGACCCTGACTTCTTCCCGTGTGATGAGCCCTCCTACTGGGATTCCTTTTCCGCTTTTTTTTGTGAAGAAGCGTTCGAGTAGGTCTGATGAGGCGATGTAGACTTTTTGCCCCGGTATGGCTGCGCTTCTGGGCATTACCACCTCGTCTCTTTCATCCAAGTAGCCTAGCACCTTGGCTGTGCCATATACCTTGGTGGTGGCCGTGTATCGGCTTATGATTGATTCCAGTTCTTCGAGGCTGAGGGTGTCTCCCAGTATGTCGCTGTAGTTGCTGATCCTGTTTACCTGCGCAAGCACATCAACGTGTTTAATCTCGGTGCCTACGCGTTCCCTTACCCTTGGGATTACCAAGTACTCGTGTCGCGGTGGAAAATTATCCAAATCGCTTACGAATCCAAAATTACCTGTGTCTACCTCTCCTACAATGTATCCTGCTTTCTTATCCATCATTTACTGAACCTCCTTGTCGAACGATCATATTCTATTGGGACCCCCAGCTCCTTGCCCAGCACCGACTTGTACACTGTATCCACTGTTTTAACTCCCAGTCTGACCTCCCGGTCCACGATATAGAGCAACGCGTTATACACGTCTCTTCCTCCGAAGTCTGAGGTTATCTGCTTTGCCACATCAGACACCTTGCTGGGTTCGATGAACTCGAATGGTCTGACATCGGTTATCTTTTTCCTTAACCCGAGGCTGCAAGCCGGTATGTCTATCCTGAGGGGCTGGGCGTCAGCCTTTGGGATTATGTGGAACATCACTATCGCTGGTGAGTAGGGTATGTCTGAGATTACCTGTGTCGCCCAGTCTCGTTTATCCGTTGATATTCGGCTGAAGTATCTATCCTTGTACTTCTCAGGGTTATCCTCAAGCTGTGTAATCTGCTTAGCTATCGCATAGTCCCCTAGCATCAGTGGGGTCGTGTACCCTGTTTCACCGTGTTTCCACCTGTACAAGAGTTCAACATCGAGGAAATCAGGATCACTCATACTCGGATAACTAGGTCTCAGCAGGGCTGTGGTGAGAACTCTCGTCTTACTAAACTTGCTCACACCTACCAGCATTATTCCCCGTTTTTCGCACTCCTCGAAGAGCCTTTGCATAGCTGCAAGCAGCTCTAATGGGAGATGGTACCAGCCACCGAGATGCAGCTCCTCCAACAGGTGAGTGAACCTGCCATACAGGTTCCCGTCTATGAGCACTATGCTGTTCTCGGGTAGGTCATCGATGTTATCAAGCACTATTTCAATCTCGATTAGGTCCCTGAGTATTCGTTCGAAGCCTGTGATCACGTTATAGTCTCTTATTCCCTTGACCATCTCGAACCTGAGCTTGGGCTTACTATAGTTGCCCGTGCCAAGCATCAGAGCCCTGATTATGAAAAAGTCCACCCCATTGCTGAGGGTCCTTGAGGCACTGCTGCTGTCTATGCTGTACTCTTCTGTGAATATGTTCATGGGCTCTGGTAAATTGTGCCAGTTGTGTTCCAGTTCCTCCTTGAGTATGGATTCTATCTTGCTCCGTTTGTCATCCAATCCGAATAGCTGCTGGAAGCTGGGCTTCTTATGATCTATCTCCTGTACAAACTCCCCGATAAACTTCAACGCTGTGCCTCCTGTAAACTGTCAATAGGATTTAGCGCTAATATAATGGTTTACTGATTACCCGTAGGTCTGAGGGATGACTGAAACTGGGTTACCTGCTTGTCCGGGGTTTGTACTTCTTCTCTTTATACTTACCAGTAAGTCTTACGTGGGTGCCTTTCCTAGTTGCGGCTGACTCTATGGTCTCATCCATCGCCTTGCACTCGGCTGCCCATTCGCAGTCCTCGCACTCGAAATTGAAGCCATACATTCCTATGCAATCGGGTCTTGGTCCTTTAGGCATAATTGGAATCGTTAAAGGCTGATGTATAAACTTTTTTAAAAAATAGGGCCTAGTTGAGGCTTCGGGCGGTCTCTATGATCTCACTCATCTTGAAGGGGAATAGCTCTGCAAGGTCCTCGGCTTCTCCCAGAGGGACCCCTTGCTCTATCAGCTGTCGTTTGAACTCCTTCTTGGCGCGTTTATAGTTCATGCTGTAGTCTATTGCCCATCCGGGTGCCCTAACCATCAAGCCCAGTACAGTGGGAATGGTGCGTAGGGTTGCCCAGGTGCTCACGGTTACTCATCCCGATAGTTGTGGTGTTCTCCGACCTTGAACTCGTTAACCATGCCCTTCCAGTTTGTGACTGTCTGCATGTATTCACGAGTCATCCTCATGGCCTCGTCCTCTGGGATTCCTCCCTCGATGAGAGTCTTCCTGAACTCAGCGACGCTCTTAGCCATGTCTTTGGCTGCCTCGGGGCTGAAGAAGGCTCCAATGATGCCTTTGATCATTTTGGGTACCTTCTCGGAGACCGTGTCTAGGATCTCGGCTATGTCTTCTGGTGATTCCACAAAGTCTTTGTGTCTTCTTCTGTATTCGTCCATTTCTTTCACGATCTATAATGGGGTGATCACTGTACTTAGGTGATCTGGAAAAAAGTGATCACCTTTTGATCAATGATAAATTCTATGCCGATGTATTCTCATATATGGCTGTAGCGCAAGAAGCTTTGGCATTCCTTGCTGGGGTCTCTGACTGGGTTGATGCCAATGTCATCAACATTATGACCGGCGCCCTAATAATCATCATAATCCTGGGCATCTATCGCATAATTATACGCGAGATAGAGCGTCTAGGAAAAACCGAGGTTATAGACAAGAACACCACTTTTCTCTTCAAGCGTATATCAAAGTGGATCGCCTACATCATACTAGCCGTAACTATAATCAATACATTGGGGATCAGGGTAGATTTCTTCGTGGGTTTCTGGGTTCTCGCAGGAGGCACCATCGTCGGCTTTGCCTCCATGAATACCATCGGCAACGCACTGGCTGGAATCATCATCATGGTCAGTAAGCCCTTCAAGATCAAGGATAACCTATTTTTCCAAGAGCAATACGTGGTGGTAGAGGATATTGACCTCATCTACACCAGAATGAGGACTATGGACAATGTTAACATCTCGGTACCAAACCAGATTCTACTCGAGACCGTTGTTTCAAATCATAGCGTATATGATGTGATACGTCAAAGAATCGTTTTGACTGTTGATTACGCCGAGTCTCCTGATAGGATTAGGGATATTCTTCTTTCCGCTCTTAACCCGGTGGATGAGGTTATTGATGAGCCTCAACCTTATGTTTGGATTACTGATTTCCCGAATTTTGCTAATGAGTATACCCTATTTTACTTTATCAAAGATACTTCGCGTATCAAGATGATCGAAGCAAAGGTGCGGGAGTCTGTTGTTAGAGGGTTCACGGAAAATGGTATAGACATGAATACGCCTACCTTGATAAAATCGATGAACTAGAGGGTTTTTATATAAACAGGGTTTTTCCTGTTTTAGTTATCTTGTTCTCTTGTGTTCATGTTTTTTTAACATGAATTTGAAATTGTGTATATATAATTTTTTTTGACGCACCATATAAATAAATTACATATTTTTGATAAGTAAACCATTTTTTTATTAAGTCTTTTAACACGTTTACTTTGAAGAATCCATTATTTTTTACCCAGAAACAAGGCAATGTGCCTAAACGGCGAATCGGAGTGAAATAACAATGCCAATATGTGCAATATGTGGAGAAGAATTCGAACATGTCACCAAGTGCAAGATGTGCGGAGAGAAATTCTGCTCAGACTGTGGAGAGCCTGATCAGAAGTTGTGCATCTACTGTCTCGATGACGAGGACGACGAATTCGAAGACGACGAAGACTGGGAAGAAGAAAAGGAAGAGTAACTCCTTTTACCCTTTTTTTAGAATCGGTTATTACCCATTGACTCATTAATTTCTTATTACTTATTTTTTGAATATACTGGAAATGTGCCTCATTTCAATTGGTATATGACTGTTGATGAGCTGTGGGGTCATTGGATTATACATGGTATCTGGTTAAGTGCAGTGATCTTGATGGGGTTAGTCATAACGAGAGGTTCCAGAAGGAACCACCTATTCTCATATTTTTTCCCTGAACTTGCAGTGGTTACAGGGTATAATCTGGTACTCTTTTCTGTTTACCAGAGCGTTTTTTGTCACTTTTAATCGGTTACCAAGACGCTTTTTGTCATTAATTGTTCAGAAAAGAAGCCATTCTGGGGCTGGTTTTAACGCTGGATGCCGTATTTCGGATGGGATTGGTTGACCCCCCTCCCCCCCGAATTTTTTTTGGGTTCGGTGACCTTGATTCGGAATAATTCCATAGCTGAGTCTGGCGAAGACGCCGATGAGTATCAATGCGATTAAGGTGCTTTGTACTCCCTCTGTTTGATCATCCGTGCATACAGGTGGTTGCATTAGATTTTTTTAGAGTAGTTTTAGTGTATTCTCTGCAACTCTGGTATTGAGTCGAAGTCTTTGTCGAAGCTGTATATCTGGTTGATCTGGTTTTCCAGCATTACTAGGTATGCAATGGTGTCATTGAAGCCTAGGTTTAATGTGGGGGCTAGTGCTGCGGCTGCTTTTACGTGTGGCATGTTTACACTATAGATGGTTAGGTTTTGCATATTGGTTATCGATTGGAGTATTCTGGATGCTTTTTCCTGCTCAATCCGTGCCTCCAGTATGTTCGCTATCTCAGAGATATGGACTGTTGATGTTGCTACCTGCTCTGTCTTGATGTTGGTGAGTATTTTCTTGGCTGATTCTTTTATCTCGGTTTCATGTGGCTTCAGTGTTCTGGTTGGTTCAAGGATGGCGTGAATGAAGACGTTTGAGTCTATGAACAGTTTTATGGTGTTTCACCTGTGAGCAGTTCTTTTTTGAGATTTTTCCAGTAGCTTAGATCGGATTTTAGGTCGATTGGTACTGAGTCGAAGAACTCTGTGATGTCTTGTATTTTTATTGGTGTGATGATGATTTCTTCTCCTCTCTGGGTGATTATTACTCGGTCATTGGATTTGAGGTGTTTTTTACGCCAATCTGCAGGTAGACTCACCCTTCCTTGAGTGTCCACCGTGCGCTCTTCTACAATCAAACTACTCCCCAAGATTTGATATATTTCCCATAAATATAAAGAATCCCCATTTTATTAGGTGAAATGGGGTAAAATTACTTGACTCGTTTGGTGACTGGTCTCATCCAGATTGGCAAGTTAAGACGAACCGCTTCGAATTTGCAGTCCATCATGCATGCTCCGCAGTGCCAGCACTCATCTGGATAGGCAACGACTGGTTTGCCGTCTCCTTCTCTGAGTACATCTCCGGGGCATATCTCGACGCATTTGAAGCAAGCTGTACATTTCTCATTGAAGACTGGCGGCATCTACGCGACCTCCTTTGGCGGATACTTTACCTTAATAGGCTCTGCCCTGAACTTGGGTTCTCCTTCATCGATTTTTCCAAGGAACCAGATTCCATGTTTGAACTGGTCCTCCTCGAATGCAGCCCTGACCATAAGCTCCCCCACATCAATGAGATTCATAACCTCGTTGCTTCGTACAAGCTCATGTGGGTCTTTTGCCTTCATCTTTGCTTCTTTGAGTTTGGCTAACTGGTCTAGGCAGTTCTGGAGACCTGTGAAGCTCATTTTGTCTCGTTTTCCCGGTGGGTTGAAGCCTGCGACGTACTTCTTGTACTCCTCCATGATCTGGTTCAACTCGATGTTGACCTCCTGCCAAGTGAAGCCCTCCTCCTCGTTGATGGGCTGGAGCACACGCTCCTCCTCAAACCTTACCTGAGCCTCATCCAGCTTGGATTCAGCTACATCTTTGATGTACTCAGCCGCCTTCTCACCAGACCTCCAACCGAGAACCGTGTATGTTGGCGCCGCAACCTCACCCACAAATTGGACTGGGCTGCATGCGAATAAGCCCTCAAGGCTGGTCTTGCAGTCGATATCGATGTATGGTGCTAGGAATCCTCCCCCGTTTCTCCCGGGTTCCTCTAGCTCTAGCTCGATCATGTGGGTTCTGAAGTCGATGTCAAGGTCCTTAATGATCTCTTTGAGACCCCAGCATAGCCCCTCGTTGCCATACGCCCAGAGCGCGTACTGTATCTCCTCCTCAGAGGCATCAGTCCAGTCAAGATAGAATGGGGTCTTACCCTCAGCTACGCTGTCCTCGACGTTCTGACGATATTTCCTCATAGGCTCCATTGCTGCAGGGTGTTTGATCATTACCTCTCGCTCAGCGTTCACGAGTCTGCCTGCTGGGTAGCATGTTGTGGCTGCTGGGCTGCTCCTCATGATGTTTCTCCAGTACTGGAACCCGTTATGCTGTGATTTACCAGCAGGTAGTATGAATACCTCGGCTCCGGCTCTTACCGCCATCGCTTCGCCGTCTCCTGTGATATAGGGTGGGCTCTGGCTGTTGAACCATTTACCGTTGTGTGGTTTGAAGAGCCGCCACTGGTCCATTCCAGTAGCCATTACCACTGCCTTGGCTTGGAATACGTGGAACTCACCTGTCCTCATGTTTACCCCAGTGGCTCCTACAACCTTACCGTCCTTGGTGAGCAGTCCTGTTCCGGCTACCCTGTTGAATATCTCAACGTCTCGTTTCAGGCACTGCTCTGTGAGGCGTCGTTTGATGTCCCTGCCATCATAGTTGAGGGTGTCCCACTCGGACTGGAACTGGGGCACGATCCTGTATTTTTTCTCGCCCTCTGGTGCATCGTATTGGAGGTTCCATGGGTAGATCTTGTCATACTTGAACTGGACTCCCCATGATTCGAGGCGATCCACGGCAGCCTTGGTGCCCTCTGCGACGATCTCCAGTAGCTCCTGATCCATGAGTCCTCCCTTGGTTTTGCCGTATTCGCCGTCGGTGCTGATGTCCCTCACCATATCTGGTATGGTCCAGCCCCTTGGCTCGTGTATCTCGGGGTCGTAGAACCAGAAGTGGTCGTTGCCTGTGCCTGCTGCGCCGCTGCGTTCGGTGTGGCTCTTCTCCATGATGGCGACCTTGGCTCCATGGTCTGCGGCGTTGATAGCCGCCATACAGCCGCTGAGGCCGCCCCCAATCACCAGAACATCTGTCTTAATCCTCTTTGTCATAATAATTCACGGGTTCGAATGGTAAGACGCTGTGGTAATCAGATAAAAACAAAATGGGCATGTAGGGTTGCCCATTTTCTTTACGCCTTAGTTTTTCGATATTGTTATTTTACTAAAATCCAATCATAAGCTATGCAGGATTGGGAGAAGGCTCTAGACAAGTTTCTTGAGAACTGGAGGGACCGAGAAGATGTTATAGGCTTCTTGGTCTGTGGTAGCTACATCACAGGCAATCCATCGAGACGCTCTGACATCGACTTGCACATAGTAACCTCAGACGAAAACGAGTGGAGGGAAAGAGGAAACAAGATCGTGGACGGGTATCTCGTAGAGTATTTCGTCAATCCACCAAAGCAGATAAGGGCGTACTTCCGGGAAGACTATAGCAGCAACAGTATCTCTGCACCAACTCAATTTGCTACTGGAAGGATATTACTCGATAAAGATGAAAGCGTTGCTCAGTTAAAGAAAGAAGCCACGGACTGGATAGACAAGGAGTTCAGAGAACTTGATTCAACTAGCCTCAGCATCATGAAGTACGCGCTATGGGACTCCTTGGACAACCTCCGAGACCTACACGAGAAAAAATCCAAGTCCTTTAGGTACGCCTATTTTAGTGCTTTGAGGAGCCTCTTTGGGTTCTATTCAAGGAACTTGAAATGGGAAGTCTATTCCCCCGTTAGGATTGTTGAACTCTTGACTGATCCAAAGACCCAGAATAAATACCTTCAATCTGATTACCCTGACTCAGTTTTCCGTGACTTGTTTATCGAGGCTGTTTCTGCAGGTGAAGAATCAGAGATGCTCGAGTGCTTGGAGAAAATTGTAGAATACGTATTCAAGCAGACTGGCGGGTTCTCAATCGATGGATGGGTACTAAGAACCCCTGTGAAGCTTAGTAGAAATGGTGAAACAATATACGAATAGAGAGTTATGAGTCTCCTATTTTCATCAAACTTCTGCGAAGTCAGTAAACATTATGCATAGAACTTATCTCAACCAGAGAAAATACTAACCCAACATTCCAAACGAGGAAGCAATATGAATAAACATAGAAAACTAGCCCTTATCGCGTTTTCATTCATGTTGCTCAGCGCCTCAAAACTCGATACTTGAGCAGATGGCACCATTCGCCCTACTTGGCTTAGTATTGATTGGGCTCTTTATCTATCATAGACAAAGAACTTGAAAGCTCATCTACTCGACGAGCACGTAATCGTGCCCCTCAGCTTTCTCGATGAGCCCCTCATCCATGAGCTCCAGTAGCTTCTTGCGGATGGTCACCCTGCTTCCTGTACCACGCTCCAACTGCACCTCCTTTGTGAGGCTGCTCACATTCTGGGGTCCCTTGATGGCTAAGACATTCAATATGATTCTGCTGATCTCATCCCTTGGTTCTTCGCTACGCTTGAGACGTCGTTGTACGCTCATGAGGCGCTGTATAAGCTTCAATGGCTCACTGTAGAGGCTCGTACCCACTTTTAATCCGCTCATGACCCTTGATAGCTCGGGGTATTCTTGGTTCTGGGTCATCAATGCCTCCATATAGTCCAGTCTCTTCATCATCAACCCAAGCTTCTCGTTGAGCTCCCGCAACTCGTCTTCGAGACCAGACATCACAGAACATAATACGTGAGACATTTTTGAATCTAACTGAGACAAGCATTAAACACGATGAACTCTTCCCATAAACCATGATTGATTTATCACCCATTCTCGAAAAAGTACCAAAATGGGACCGCTTCCTCACAGTAGACGAGCAAAACGCAGAATCAAAGAAACTGGCAGAAGAATACCCTGAACGAGTACAGCTAATGGAACTTGGACCATCCACAATGGGCGAACCCATCATTTGCCTAAAGATCGGAGAAGGCAAATACAATGCATTCATCCACGGGTTCCCCAACTGCGAGGAACCCTACGGCGGAAACCACCTAACATACCTCAGCAGAGCACTAGCCGAGAACCCCGAACTCACAAAAGCACTGGACTACACATGGTATCTCGTCAAATGCAGCGACCCTGATGGGGCTAGACGCAACGAAAACTTCCAGAAAGGACCACTCGACCCACTAAACTTTAGCCTCAACTACTACAGGACCCCCCACAGCATCACACCAGACGGTTGCTTTCCCTTCAGATACGGACCCTTGGACCTGAATAACCCAACAGCCGAGACCCGAGCCTTGATGAGCCTCATTGACAGGGTAAAGATGAGCTTCCTCAGCAGCCTCCACATGATGAAATGGGGCGGCATCAGCTTCATGGTCCCCCACCGGTGCCCAGAGCTATACGCGGACCTCCAGAATGCAGCAAAACAATTCAATGTATTCCTACGGAAACGACCCGGAACCATGCTAGCTCCCGGCATTATGCACGCCCAGTATCTCCAGCCTGCACGTTACTATGTCAGGCACATGGCGGCTGGGAACAAGAATCTTGAGCCCATACAGGGCTGTGATATCTATGAGTATGTCCAGATTTGGAACCCTGATAGCTTCATAATCATCCCCGAGTGTTGCCTCTGGTATGAGCCAAGGATGCTTGATGATAGAGAGAGCGAGTCAACCCTAGGCGACGCCCTCAGCTATGGAAACGATAAGATGAACGAGGCGAATAACTTCCTTCTGGAGGTCTGGAAGGAGGCAGAGCCCCACCTAAAGACCGAGACCCCATGGAAGCAGATGACATGGGAGAACATCGAGCCACTGATAGCCAAATACACTAACGTGAGCAACCCGCCATTCAAGTTCAACCCCAAGGTACATGCAAGAAAAGCCACAGTAGCAGAAAAGATAGGCATCGAGGGACACGACGACCTCTACAGGATGTTCAACCTTGGCGGCATGTACAAGATGCTGGACGAGGAAGCAAAGGCATCAGGCAGCGAGAAAGCACTGGAACTCAAAGAGAGAACCCAC
This sequence comes from uncultured Candidatus Bathyarchaeia archaeon, assembly GCA_964653295.1. GTDB lineage: Archaea > Thermoproteota > Bathyarchaeia > TCS64 > TCS64 > RBG-16-57-9. The sequence continues at coordinate 12,326 of CAZZFH010000003.1, forward strand.
GCCAAGCTGGTAGAGTATGACAAGTTCCTCCACGAGAACTATAAGATAGTGAATACTCCTATCCATAACCTTGTTGGGATGAGCATCGGTGCAATACTCCAAGCGAGCCAGTATACCAAGGGGCTCGTTAGGAACCCTTAACCTCCCTTTACCCTCCATTGATATTAACTAAATTTTAATAACGTTAATTAGTAATCAGGGTCAATACTAGCCCTATGAATTATTTTAAAAAAATATTCGTATTCACCATCCTCATCTCAGCAACCTTGACCATAACTGTTCAAGCCTATGAGTCTGACATACTCGTCTGGATCATTGACGCTGATTACCCAGAGACCGTTGAGGCTGGCGGAGTAATGGATTTGGAGGTAACCGTAAGCTACAACTTTACACAAGCCGCAAGGCTCAATGTCTGGGTATATGATGGACCCTGGTACAGCTACTACTCCGAGATAGTCGCGGATGAGTACTTTGATGTACGCGAAACAGGTCCAAAGGTGGTATCACTACAGGTGCCAGCCCCAGAGGAAGCAGGCGAATACAGATTCACCGCAGAGGCAGGGTGGTGTGAATTGGGTTCCACTGAGCTTTTGCCCCAACTAGGAGGAAATCAGGAGTATAACATCACCTTCACCGTTACCCCCTCAGAGACAACTGAAACAGGAGATGATGATACCACAACTGGAGAAGAGACTACACTCGATGAGCCAGACACGACTGACAACCAACCGGACGAGACTGAAGATTCTACTGGAATACCCGGTTTCCCTGTGCTATCAATGATATATGGCGCTGTATTAGTAAGCTCTATCCTCATCAGATCCAAGAGAACCACAGACGCAACGCCACGAGGAGCATAACCAATCCAAAAACCATAGACCTAGAAATCCCCACGCACTATCTCCACAGTACCGGGTCTCATAAGCTCAAATTTCTCAGGCTTAAACTTCATCAAAACATAATCAGGGTCCTGTGGGTTATCCCAGAAACCCTGAATAAAACCAGCGCATCCATGAATCTCAGCCCGGGTATCCTCATCTGTAATAAAACTCATCTCCCCTCTAAGCCTGAGACCCCCCTCATCATCCCCAATGGATATAAAGACCTCAACCCTCGGGTTCCTAGTTATCTGACCAACCTTCTTATCAGTGATACCAGTCGCAAAAAAGAACCTATCCTCCCGATAGATGAGCATCATAGCCCGAACATAGGGCTGATCATCCACACACGTCGCAACATAACAGACCCCAATAGGCTCAAGGTAACCCAGAGCCTCCTCCACCAGACTACTCATAGATTTACCTTTTACTCCAACTCATTTAGCTTGTTCGCCGCTGGACAAAAATACCTGAAACAATACTTATCCTGTGATACAAGTTGAATAAACCATTACTTGAGAGGCTCAGCAACGCCTTCGGGCCACCAGGCAACGAGGCAGAGCCAAGAAACATACTCATCGAGGAACTCCAAGACTACGCAGACGAGGTCAAGACAGACAAACTAGGCAACGTATTCTTCACCCACAAGGGCGACGAGAAGGCACCAGTCATAATGCTGGCAGCCCACACAGACGAGGTAGCAGTACTCATCACAAACATAGACGAGAAAGGCTTCCTCAGGTTCCACCCATGGGGCATCGTAGACAACATACTTCCCGCGCAGCGGATGCAGCTCAATGGCAAGAAAGGAACCCTCCACGGAATCTTGGGCACCATGCCACCGCATGTCCTCAGCGCAGAGGAAAGAAAAGCAGCCATACCAGCAGACGAGCTATTCATAGACATCGGCGCTGATAACCGGGAGATGGCTGAAGCGAAGGGCGCTTTTGTTGGTATGACGGGTGTCTTTGATGTCAAGTTCAAGGACCTAGGTAACGGATATCTATGGGGTAAGGCCTTTGATGACCGTGTTGGCTGTTATGTGATGTCTGAGGTGTTCAAATGGGTCAAGGATAAGCCCTACAACATCGTCGCAGTAGGCACAGTACAAGAAGAAGTCGGACTCAGAGGCAGCAAGACAGCTGCTTGGCAGATAGACCCCGATTATGGTCTAGCATTGGAGAACACTTTCGCCATGGATATGCCCGGGGTTCCAAACCACAAGCAGAGCGCTGGGCTCCACAAGGGACCAGTAGTCACTATAGCTGACCGTAGTGTTATCGCTCACCCCAAGGTTCTTGGGAGCATCATGGAGGCAGCCAAAGCAGAAAATATCCCATACCAGTTCAAAAAGATACCAAGCGGAGGCACAGACGCAGGAAGCATACACCTCACCAAAGCAGGCATACCAAGTGGAACCATAGCCAACCCATGCCGCTACATCCATGGACCATGCGGCATAACCACTGAACAAGATATCGAGAACACAGTAGCAATAGTGAAAGCCTTCATAAAGCGAATCAGCAGCTAAACACTTTCCCACTCTTTTTCTATTTTAAAATAATTTGAGGCTCCAGAGGTAGAGTATTATCGCTCCAGAATAAACTCCCTACTTGGTGCAGTTTGTTTTCTTATCCGTTTCTTGAGCATCTCTTCACCAACCTTCTCTCCTATCTCAACAGGTCGTAGGCTCCGAAGCTGCTTAACCGCATTATCCAGCTTTTCCTGCTTCTCAGCAAATATCCTGAACATGGGCTTATCCACTGAAACCTTATCACCAGTCTTGGCGTAGAGCTGAATACCCGCCCCTTTATCGTTTGGAGTACCTGCAGCTCTGGCGATCTTCACCAAATCCCTGTTATTGAACCAGAGGATACGACCATCTCTATCAGCAGGTACATCAAAATAATATTCACCAGGCACAAGGTCCTCGGGCTTCACCGATGAGTCTCCTCCCTGAGCCTCAATAATCTGCTTCATCTTCTCCAAGGCATGACCATTATTGATCAAATCAAGAGCCATCTGCTTACCATTCTCATTGCCCACCATCTCAAGCAATATCCCAGCTAGATTAGTCGCCTTATCCACAATCTCATGAGGCCCCCCACCATAGAGCGTCTCCATGGCCTCCCTTGCCTCCAGAATAGGACCAATATTATACCCTATAGGCTGACTGCCCTCTGTGATAGCGCATTCGACGTTCATCTCAAACCTGCTACCCAGCTCGATGAAATCACTGGCAAGCTGCTCAGCCTCATTTATTGTCTTGATCTTGGCGCTAACCCCCACAGGGATGTCGACCACCACATGGGTGCTGCCCATTGCCTTCTTTTTACTCATGATACTCGGGAGCAACAGCGGGTCTATGCTAAGGGGGTACTCGATCCTGATGAAGAGATCATCCGCTGGAGCTAGATCAATGCTTCCACCCCAGACGATACAGGCACCGATATCATTGACTATCTCCTTGATCCGCTCAAACGGGATATCCACTGGGGCCAATGCCTCCATCCTATCCGCTGTGCCCGCTGGACTCGTAATAGCCCTGCTGCTGCTCTTGGGGATGCTGTATCCAGCAGCGGCGATGATAGGTGTAACAATCAGTGTAGTCTTATCCCCTGGTACACCACCGATGCTGTGCTTGTCCAATATGGGGCTCCTGCCGAATTCGATCTGCTTTCCGCTCCAGATCATGGCGCGGCTGAGGGCTTCCACTTCCTCCATGCTAACCCCATGAATATGCAATGCGGTTACAAACGCCGCTAACTCGATATCGCTCAGATGTCTCTCCACAACGTCTCCCACGATTCGCTGAATCTTCCAAGGAGTAAGCCGCTGGCCGTTAATCTTCTCCCTAACATAATCAATGCTCTCGGGGCGACGAGCCAGCTCAACAGTAACCATATCCCCCTCTTGGATACCTAGCGCATCTTTCACCTCACCATATATCCCAAGTATCCCCGGTTCATCCTCGGTGCTGATATTAAGAATACAGACGGCGTGCTCTTCCCCGTATCTAATGAAAACCCTATCACTGCTTATGACACCCAGATCAGCAGCGTCCTCCCTATTCATAACCACGATTAATGGTCCACCTGCCTCGATGCTCAGTAGGTCTGCTTTCAATTGCATAGTTAGCCCTCTAGAATAATTTCAGTATAGTTCAGTAAAGGTAAAAACATAGTGGAATAATAATCAACCATAGTTGATTCTATGCGATACATTGACTTCGTAAACCAGAACTATAAGCCCAAGGATACGGACCTAATCTGCGAGTTTCATGTCGAGCCCAGAGACCAGCCCCTTGATGTGATCGCAGGCGGGGTGGCAGCAGAGAGCAGCGTCGGCACATGGACTGACCTCACCACAGAGAAACCATATATACATGATAAGGCAGCCACGGTTTACGAGATCAATGGAAACGAGATCAAGATAGCTTATCCTATAGAGCTTTTTGAGCCGGATAATATGCCCAACATACTGAGCAGCGTAGCTGGAAACGTATTTGGATTGGAGGATATAGAGAATCTCAGGCTCAACAACATCGTTTTCCCAAAAGAGATAACTCAACGCTTCAAGGGACCAAAATACGGCATAGAAGGCGTTAAGGCACTCACAGGAGTAACGGATAGACCCCTAGTTGGCACCATTATCAAACCCAAGCTAGGCTTAGTGACCAAGGACCACGCACAGGTCGCATACGAGGCATGGTATGGCGGCTGCGATGTGGTAAAAGACGATGAGAATCTTAGCAGCCAGCGATTCAACCCATTCGAGGACAGGGTAATCCAGACACTAGAACTCCGGGACAAAGCAGAATCCGAGACAGGCGAGAAAAAGGTCTACCTCATCAACGTAACCGCTGAGATGGAGGAGATGAAACGACGAGCCCAGTTCGTCGAGGATCACGGTGGACGCTACATGATGATCGATATACTCACCACTGGGTGGAGCAGCCTCCAAGCCATGCGAGACCAAGAGTACAAACTCTTGATACACGCTCATAGAGCTGGGCACGCCGCCTTCACCAGAAGCCACAAACACGGCATCAATATGGTGGTAATAGCCAAAGTCGCGAGACTAATCGGGGTAGATCAGCTTCACGTCGGTACGGCTGTTGGTAAGATGTCCGAGACCCGGGAGGAGGTGCTGGAAAACAAGAAGGCATGCACTGAGCCCATTTCTGGTATCAAGCCTGTTTTACCAATCGCCTCAGGAGGATTGCATCCAGGCATGGTGCCTAAGCTTGTCGAGATATTTGGGAAAGAAACCGTTATCCAGGCTGGTGGCGGGATACATGGACACCCAGATGGAACAATCATTGGGGCAAGAGCCATGCGTCAAGCAGTAGACGCCGCCATGAAAGGAATAAAACTCAAAGAATACGCCAAAGAACACCCAGAACTAGAAAAAGCATTGGAGAAATGGCCAGTACTATAGCATCCACGGGTAATGCCTGTGGATAGCCTCCAAGATGCTGTGGGGGCTGATTATACCTTCCTCCGTTATCAAGCCATGAATATAGTCTCGCCTAGTAATATCGAAGGCAGGATTCAATATCTTCAACCCAGCGGGTGCGTCCTCCCATATCTCATCAATATGCCGCTCCTCAATCGTCTCATACGCACCATGAATAGTAACAGGATCAAACTTCAGCAAAGTACTCACCACATAGAAGGGAACCCTTGACTCCAAAGCCGCAGAAGCGATCTGGCTTGTACCTATCTTGTTTATGACGTTGCCCTCACTCGTAATAGCATCCGCCCCAACCAGGACAAAGTCTATCTCCTTCATATAGTGACGAGCGGCAGAATCAACGATCATCGTGGTATCAATACCAGCCTCAACCAACTCATACGCAGTCAACCTGCCCTGATACTTGGGCCGCGTCTCTGTCTGTATAACCCTAAAATCCTTGCCCTGCTCATGAGCCCTGATCAATGTACTGGTAACACCACTACTGCGGCAATGGGTCAACACTATGTCACCGTCCTCGATCCTGCGAACACCCACATCGATCATTATGTTTTTTGCCTCATTGAACATCATCAAAATATCCCGTTCAGCGTCTTGGACCAGTGAACGCAAGACAGCCTGTGAGCTCCATTGGGTGCTATGTATCTTTGTTTTGATGTACTTGAGCCCGTTCCTCATCATGGGCTCTGTTGCCCTTGACTCTACTAGCATCGAGATGGACTCATTCAGGAGCTCCAGTACCTCTGGTGGCTGGCTCCACTCAAGGTTCCTGATCTCTTTCCCCAGCGCCTTTACTGCCTGGACCGCTATACTTGTTGCTCCCTGTATCTCTAGGGCTTTGATACGTGCCGCTGTATCTTTGACTGTCATGAGAACTCCATAATCTGGTCCGGGTCTGGGGTTTTAAAGGATTAGTCTGTATTCAAGCCTTCATACCTTTATTGGCTTGATTGGTGGGAAAAGTGGTAACCTTTATAAGGGATCATGTACGAGCACTAATCGTGATATGGGTAAAATACCCATAGGTAAGATTTTGGAGAAAAAACAATGAATAAACGATACGCCGATCCACAAACGGACAATGCGTCCGACTGCCCCCACTGCGGAGGCAGCAAAATAGTAAGCGACAGAGAGACCGGAGAAAGAGTCTGCGCAACCTGTGGCCTAGTGGTAACAGACACAATAATGGACACAGGACCCGAATACAGGGTATTCAACATACAAGAGGCAAACGACCGCCGCCGAACAGGAACAGGCTACAGCATGAGCATCTACGACAAAGGCCTCAGCACCGTCATCAAGGGTGACAAAGACGCATCAGGAAAACGACTGGACTATGAGACCCAGCGAAGAATGCGTCGACTACAGCGACAAGACAATAGGAGCAAGGTAAACGAGACCCACGCAAGGAACCTGAGCATCGCCATGGCTGAACTCGATAGAATGGTATCAGAACTACACCTGCCAAAGAGCGTAAAAGAAAACGCTGCACTGATTTACAGAAGAGCACTCAATAAAGACCTAATACGTGGAAGAAGCATCGACGCCTTCGTAGCAGCCAGCGTATACGCAGCCTGCAGGATACTCAAAGTACCTAGACCATTGAAAGAAGTAACCAAGATAAGCAAACGCCTACACAGCGAGGTAGCAATGACCTATAGGCTAATCCACAAAGAGCTTAAACTAAGACCACCAGTAGACGGACCATTCAAGTTCATCCCAAGCATCGCAGCAAAACTAGAGATAAAACACCCAACAGAACAACTCGCCATCAACATACTAAAGAAAGCAGACGAGACCAAAGCCCTCACAGGAAAAGACCCACGAGGACTGGCAGCAGCCGCATTATACATGGCATGTCAAGAGACCAAGGAGAAGCGAGTACAACGCGTAATCGCCAAGGCAGCAGGCACAACAGAAGTAACCCTGCGTAACCGGTACAGGGGCTTGAAACAGGCTCTTGATGATATGGAGACAGTTCCAAGCGATCTCGTTCTTCATGTAGTCTAGTTTTACATACTTTTTTAACCAATACCAGTAACTGGTTTTATGCAAAATCCCGAGCATAAACAGCGTTCATTAATAATGCTTATGCTCGTACAGCTTTCCACGAGTTTTAGTATGGGGATAATCGCCCCCATACTTGGGTTATTTGTTAGGAGTCAGGGCTTGAGTATGGCCCAGATAGGGTTGATTGGGACCGCCTCCATGTTGGGGTGGTTTATCTGGGAGCCCATAATGGGTGTGGTTGCTGACAGGTTTAATAAACGGTGGATGCTCGCTGGGAGCCTTGTATTGACAACCATACTTTACTGGTTGTATCCATTAGCTGATGGATTCTATATCTTTGCAGTACTGGAATTCGCCAAGACCAGCATATTATCCGCATACAGCATACCTGTGAAGGCGCTCGCTGCTGAACTACTTCCAGCCCAAGACCGTGGTAAAGCCTATGGCAGGTACATGACCATCATCAGCTTAGGGGGGATGATAAGCCCATTAATCGGAGGATATGTTTCTGAGGTTGCTGGGTTCTCTCTTCCCTTCTATCTTGCCGCTGGAATTGGGTTGCTTGGGTTACTCGCTGTGTTTTCCATAAAATACGAGGAACCAGTACTGGATGAGAAAGCAAATGCCTCTGATGGATTCAAAGAGCTATTAACAAGACCAGTACTAGCCATATTCTCCGTGCGAGGGCTGTTCTTCTTCAACGCGGGGTTCACAGGCAGCTTCTCAGCGATATTCCTCAATGAGGCCCCCCAGTTTGCAGCCACCGAGTCCCAGATAGGGGCATTCTTTACTCTAGTTAGGTTGGCTGGGGCTGCGTCACGGTCTGTAATTGGGGATGTTTGTGATAGGTTTGGTACTAAGCCTTTGATTAGCGGTAGTCTCGCTGGCATGGGGTTGAGCTATCTGGGTTTAATGTTCACAGGGGGGCTCATTCCCATGTATTTTATTGGGTTAATTCATGGGCTCTGCCAAGCAACAGCAGATACCAGCATGATGCTACAACTAATTTCCGTCATGCCCAAGGAGCGTTCCGGGTTAACTATGGGGCTCTACTCTGAGGCAGAGAACGTTGGAGGACTAATTGCCACTCCCACTGTTGGTTATTTGTATCAGAATTTTGGGGCTAACTCAGCTGTATGGCTGGTTACACTGATGATGTTTCTCAACACAGGGTACAGCTATCTTGTTATACGCGATAAAACCGAACCAGCTACTGTTATGGGTTCTTAGAGTAGCATGTACTGGCTGGTTGATGAAACGTAGATGACCTGGCCCTGTGCGACTAGCTGGGTTAGGGTTTGCTTGATCTGCATCTTGGTGAGGGTCAAGTGGAACTCCAGTTCATTTATGCGTGCTTTTCCTTCCTCAAGCATTAAAGCAAATGTTACCTTATCGATGTTAGTGATCTTTCTTAGATGCTCCATGGTATTCAGCGTCTTCAGCACTTGGCGTCGAATATAACCCTATCGATCACAGTCGAAGTCATCTACGTCAATCATCGTATTCCGTTTATTGATTTATGTTAATAGTTTAAGTAAAGGAATGGAAATCAGCTAGAAACCATTCAACCTCAGCCAATAACGCGTTAATTGATTCCTGGTTAAACTCAGGGTAAGAGGGTCGCCCCTCCCTATGGGTCTTGAGCCTCCAGAGAACCCTGAAGAGGATCAGTGTATCTGGGTCAATCAGATGCATTGTTGATAATGTGCTGTGGATGGCTGTCATGATTGTGGGTATTTCTTCTGGGTAGATTCGGTGGCGGCGCGTCATGTTTGGAAATGGTACCATTATTTTCCTCCTAGAGACCTCCCCGCACAATAAAATGGTACCATTTACCCACCTTCATAATGGTACCATTTTTCAAAGGAAAACAGTAAAAACCCCAAACCCCCCTAAAAACCAAATATGAGCCAATACGAAGAAAAAATCCGAACCTACATCCAAGAACACAACATCGACGCCGAGCTACTCACATTCAACCAATCCACCCACAGCGTCGCCGACGCAGCTGCAGCAGTAGGCGCAGACGCCGAGGACTTTGTCAAGAGCATCTGCATGATTGGACCCAGCGATGAGCTTATCGTAGCCATCGTAAAGGGTGAGCACAGGGCAAGCACGAGCCGAGTAGCCAAAGCTCTAGGCATCGAACGACCACGAATAGCTAACCCTGATGAGATGATGGAGAAATCAGGGTATCCCGCGGGTGGTACCCCTGCATTTGGGTATGATGCGGTATTCTTGATGGACCCCAAAGTGTTGGAGAAGAAAAAGGTATACAGTGGTGGGGGCTCCGAGCAGGCGCTAATCTTGATGGCTCCTTTGGATATGCAGCACGCCAATGCTGCAACTGTGGCTCGTGTTCGCAGCTGAGTCGATGATCTTTTCAATCATCCCTGCTTGTCTCAATTATGACCAAGTACAAGATTCTAGCACTTTATGGGGATGGAATAGCTTATGAGCTAGTTCCCGAGGCATTGAAGCTACTGGACACCGTAGAACAGGTTTATGATGTTGACTTTGAGATAGTTGGCCCCTACGAGTTTGGAGCAAAATACTACGCGGATCACGATATGAAGCAGGGCTGGGACTCAGCTATAACACGAGACCTCTTGTTTGAGGTTGATTGCTGGTTCAAGGGACCAGTAGGACTACCAGAGTACCTTGGGAAGCTACCGGGGTCATATCTGCCCATCAATCAGCGTCTGGACCAAGACCTCTACGCCAACATTAGACCCTGCAGGCTCAGGGAAGGCGTTGAAGGTGTACTAAAGGGACGAGAACCGGGGGATATCGACTATATCGTGTTGCGTGAGAACACCGAGCACATGTACGTCAGAGTTGGGGGTAAGCTGAGCAGGGCTGGTGAGACCGAGCTAGCCGTAGACAACTATATTCAGACCCGTAAAGGATGTGAAAGGATCATCCGCAAGGGCTACGAGCTAGCGCTCAGCGGAGACTACAAGGGAAAACGTGGAGCCCCAAGGGATGGTAAATCAAGGCTCACTGTAGCGGCAAAGTGGGGTATCTGTCAGGGGGATGCCTTGTTTAAGGCTGTGGCTGAGGAGCTTGAGCCCAGTTATCCTGAGGTGGAGACCGAGTATGCTTGGATCGATGCGTGGAGCTACTGGGCTATAATGCGTCCAGATCACTATGATGTGGTGGTTATGCCCAACCAGTACGGCGACATAATGAGCGACATGAGCGGCGCCATACAAGGCAGCATGGGTATGGCGGGCAGCATAAACGCAGGTGACAATTACTGCTTCGCAGAGCCCACACATGGCACTGCACCGGATATCGCTGGACGAGGCATCTCCAACCCTACATCCATGATCCTCTCTATCGGCATGATGCTCAACTGGCTTGGAGACAAGAACAAGGATCAACGCCTCAAAACGGCTTGGACTGGAATCGATAAAGCAGTAGATTCTGTGCTGCGACAAAGAAAGATCAGGACACCCGATTTAGGTGGATCAAATAAGACAACTGAGTTCGGAGACGCCGTGGTCAATGCCATACTGGCCAGTTGAACTTGGCTTTTTCCACTGGTATATTGCCTTATTTCATCCCCAAACCAAAATCTCCTCAACTCTCATTAGGAATAACATCAATGAACAACTCTAAATCTTGAAAGCCACACCAAGTAATTATGCCAGATATTACAAGCCCAGAGGAGTTCTTCGGTCACAGGCTCGGAGCCGACCAAAAGATAGCCCGATGGGACAAGATAGTTGAATACTTCAACCTGCTTCAATCTGAGTCTCCACGCATCAAGGTCATTGATATGGGACCCACCACTGAAGGAAACCCCTTCCTAGCTGTATTCGTCAGCAGCGAAGAGAACCTGGGAAACTTGGAGAAGCTCCAAGAGATCAATAAAAAGATCGCAGACCCAGATGAGCTAAGCATCGAGGAGATCGGACCCCTAATCCAGGAGGGAAAAGCCGTGGTCATCCAATCCATGAGCCTCCACGCCACAGAGATAGGTGGAACCCAGATGTCCTCAGAACTAGCATACGATCTCATCACACGAGAAGACCCTGAGGCAAAGCGCATCAGAGACGAGGTTATCAGCATCATGGTGCCATCTTTCAACCCTGATGGCCAGATCATGGTCACCGACTGGTACAACGAGTGGCTAGGCACAGACTATGAGGGCTGCAGCACTCCATTCCTCTACCACAAGTACTGTGGCCACGATAACAACAGGGACGCCTTCATGCTCAACACAGTAGAGAGCAACTATATGGCTGAACTCATGTTCAAGGACTGGCCACCCCAAGCCTACCAAGACCACCACCACATGGGATCATACGGAGCAAGACTCTACGTCAGCCCCTACAGCGACCCCATTCATCCTCACGGAGACCCACTAGTATGGCGAGAACTCCAGTGGTATGGAAGCCACATGGCCTACAAACTAGAAGAAGAGGGAAAACAGGGCATAGTCAACGCTGCTATATTTAGTGGCTGGGCACATATGGGCTTCCACTGGATAGGCATCTACCACAATATTCCGAGTATGCTCACAGA
>CAZZFH010000004.1:0-21023 GCA_964653295.1 uncultured Candidatus Bathyarchaeia archaeon
TTTCACGCATCTCATCTGGTTGTACGGGTGGAAACCTTGGATCATTAAACGCTGAACTCTCCGAGGCTTCTATCACAGCATCAATAAGAGGACTAGTAGGGTAAGGCAACCCTATGCAACCTCTCAAACCATAGGCTCCTTTTTCGTGAACATTCAGGGTAACGAATACCCCGCATTTCTCCGACAAGACAGGATCATGAATCTTTTCTGGCTCCGGTGCCAAGCCAAGCTTGTTTTCGATTACTTGTCGTGCTAGTTTTACCAGATATTCTCCCTGTTCATTGGTTAAAGTGAATAAGACGAGTCCTCCCCTTCTACATTTTGTTTGAAAATTATTTATAAAGACTTGGAATCAGCGATTTTGATTAAGGTCTCCTCTATCTGGACCCAATGGCTTCCCTTCCAGTAAATAGCATTACATTCAGAACAAATCCAGTACTCATCAAACACCTCGTAGGATTCCAATGGTACCTTTCCAGTTATATCATCCTTATCTACCGGCTCTAAATCGCCGTTGCATCTTGGGCACCTAGTATTCATTGGTACCAAGCTAATGCTCTGTGCATCCACTAGCTCCTTTAATTGCTCCATTATATGCTCCGAATGGATAATTACTGATTTTAGTCCAGTTTTTACTGCTTTCCTATGAAGCTCAGCGTCCCGCGTCACCAGAATCCTATGGGAACCTTGGGCTTCTGCTCGTAGCATATCATCTTCCATATCAACATGATACAATGTATCATAACCGAGGATTCTCAGCCACCGGGTCAAGCTACCGAGCATGCCATCTAGGAGAAAACGTTGAGCCATCAAATAGTATATGATCTTGGTGATATGAAAATTAGATATCTAGTCTACATTCCTCGCAGAGGAATTCACCGTCTATCTCTCTGAGATTATTTGAGTAGACCTCACATCGATCACAGTAGCCGACAGTAGAGGCTCCTATTGGAATATTATCCCCCATTATCTCCTTCTGCTCTTTCAGAATATCCATAATTGTGGGAACCAATCGGATTATACTTCGATCTGTAAGTACCCCCACGAGCTCCCCCTTGTATATGACGCCCAATCTGCGGATATTCTCTCGATCCATCATCTTCATGGCGTCCATTAGCTCTAGCTCCGGTTCCACCATCTTGAGGGGTGAGGTCATTACCTTGCTCGCCACAAGCATATTCGGGTCTACACCATCAGCAACAACCCGGGTCACAATATCCCGCTCAGTCACAATGCCAACAGGGTTCCCATTCACGTTTACAACAATCACCGCGCCTACTCGCTGCTCACGCATCTTGTTTGCGACTTGGACTATATCCTCGTTTTCATCCACTGATATAACAGGACTTGACATCGCCTCACGCACTAGCATCTTTGCCGATAGATCTAAACTCAAGTCTTTCCCCAGTTGAGAGATTACGTGGATACTATAAAAAGCTCATGAAGAAAAAAATAGAAAATCAGAGGTCGGATAATACCTGATACAAGTTGCCGCACTTTCCGCAGCTAATTACACTTGTATTAAGCTGTGTTCTCTGGTCCACTTGGATCCATGAACCACACTCATTGCATTTCAGCAGATATCCTGTTGAGCCTCTACTACCAGATTTGAATGTGAGAGGCCTCACTTGGATAACATCACCGATAAGAGGTCTCTTTATTCCCAGCCTTGATGCTTTGAGGCGTATCGCGTTTTCTGTCCTCAATGGAAACTTGTCTACTATCTCATCAAATGTCTTGTTTGAGGTGTATAATTCTCTTAGGCGCTCTACTTCTTCATCTGTCCATTCTTTTACCTTTACCATATGCGCAGTATCTCCTTGATGTATTGACAATGTGTAGCGGAGACCCACGGGTTTTCGAGAAGCATAGCTTCTCGTTCGCTGTGTGGGCGCGATTCAGGCAAACCCGAATACTTGCTTCCTCGCAGTAGAACTTTACCTAAGGTCTGCGATTCAGCTCCGTGATTGTCTTCGCTACAGTCACTAGTTGTCTGTGTTTGTTATAATATGGTTCTGTTGCATGAAGATGCTATTTGGTCATGGGTTTTTTCTGTGCCTTATAGAAATATTGAGGCATATATGTTAAGAATGTTACAAGTATTTGAGACAACTAGATTATTTACTTGCATAACTCAAACCCGAGGACTCCCGTTAAAAAGCATTAACAGGGATAAATAAAACACGCAAATTTTATCAAATAAACGAAAGGTTTAATGCAAGTACTAGTTTCCCATAAGTGGATTCCATGGACATTGTATACTTTGATAAACCTGAACTGGACAACCCCCAGATGATTGCAGCATGGCCTGGCATGGGATTCCTTGCCAAGATCAGCGCGGATTATCTGCGACGCCAAATCAAAGCAAAAAAATTCGCCGAGATCAAATACTTCCACAATGTCCTAATCTATAGTAATGGATTGGCTGAGCTAGCACCAATAAGTCACAAGCTCTATGCCTCAAAGGAGCATAACCTAGTGATCTGTGTGGGGGATGCGCAGCCATCGGTTCCTGAGGAATCATTAAGGCTTGCTCAAAAGATAGCAGAGATCGCGAAGGAGCTTGGGGTCACTAGAATCTATACGATGGCGGCGTATCCAAATGATTTCTATGATAAGCCAAGTGTGTATGGTGTTTTTACTGATGAGGCTTCAAGAGAGGAACTCACCAATTTGGGTGTGAATATCATTGATAATGATGGCGCTGTTAATGGTCTCAATGGGGTCATGATAGGGGTGGCGCAGTCACTGGGAATTAGCGGTGTTTGCCTGATGGGTGATATTACGTATGCGAATGTTCCTCAGCACTTGGCTAGCAAGGCTGTTCTTGAGACTCTTGTACAGTTACTCGATATCGATATAGATACCAACCAGTTGAATATCAGGGCTAAGAAAATAGACGCATCGATAAGGAAACGATTGGACATATTTGAGGAAGAAGAGGAAATGCAGATTCCAGAAGAGAAACGCCTAGGATATATCAGCTAACTTATAAAACAGCATCAAACAATAAGAGATAAAACCATGGAGTAACAATGTTTGAAAGACTCTGAAAAAATCTACTGGGTAAAAGCAGGCCTCGGGCTAGTAACTGGGGTAATATGCTACTACGTACAATCAATATTGGTGCTTCAAGGACAAATCGCACTAATGGTAGGAATAACCCTGTACATCGCATACTCCGAGGTACTGGCGATGGTTTTGAAAGTTGATCGAAACAGAACCATCAAGATAGCCATGGGCGCGTTCTTATTCCTATGGATATTCATGTGGACACTTCTGCACACCATGGGATTTTATGGCTGGATCTAGACCGTATCGGTGTTAATCCGGTACTGGAGAATATCGGTCCAAGCGCTAAAATAGCCTTGATCAAACTGGGTTCTTACGGGTAATTTTCTGAAATCCTTGAACTCCTTGATATAATCATTCAGTGTCTTGCCATTATGGATTCGATTATAGAAATCCCGTTCATCGCCGCTCCTAACAGATAACAGCAAGCCTTCTAACGCGTTTGTGTACCCCATCCGGTACTCCTCATCTGGGAACCGTTTCTGTTTGAGGTTTTCTAGCTCTCTCTCGGCGTCAGTGAATTTTCGTTCGAGAAGGTTGTCAAAGAACATTATTACTGATTCACGGGTTTTCCCTGTAACTGATAGCTTTCTTCCTGATTTACTCGTCTTCGTCACTCTCAATTCCTCTCTCTGTGATCCTCATGGGGACTTCTCCCTCTGGGAGGCTCGGGCTAGCCGTCAGCCTGGCTATTCTCATATTATTCCTACCTTTTCGTAGAAATATCCTGTTATGGCTCATATGTCCTAAGATGTGTCCTCCAACAGGGGATACGGCTTTACTGAAGAAAGCGTCTGGGCTAGCCATAACCTGATTCGTTATTACCGCAGCGGTATTGAAAGCCCTTGAAAGCCTCATGAGCTTATGCAGGTGCTTATTCAATTGCTGTTGGCGATTCGCCAACATCTCCCTGCCAATGTACTCGCTTCTGAAGTGGCTCATCACGCTGTCGATGATAATGAGCTTAATGTCGTTCTCTTTGATGACCTCGTCTGCGTTATCCAAGAGCACTGTTTGATGGTTACTCGTATAGGCTTCAGCGTAGACGATGCCTTTCAGCACGTCTTTCGGGTTGATGCCGAATCTTGGCGCTATTTGTTGAACCCTCTCCGGTCTGAAGGTTGCTTCTGTGTCAATGTAGAGCACGCTACCATTGAGCCCGCCCTGTGCCTCTCCAAGTTGCACTGTGACGCATAGCTGGTGGCATAGCTGGCTCTTTCCGCTCCCAAACTCTCCGTAAAACTCTGTCAAGCTCTGAGTCTCAATACCTCCACCTAGTAGAGTATCGAGGCTGCTGCACCCAGATGTGAGTTTCCTGATATTCTTCCTGAGCTCAACGAGCTCATCTCCCCGAACAAATGTGATTGCCCGGGCTCTCCTAGCGGACTCAATCACTTTTTCAGCAACGGCTTCCCCAATACCGGCTGATACGAGTTCAGCGATAGTCGCTGTGCTAAGAGACTCAACGGTCTTAAAACCGATCTCTTTGAGTTTATTTATCGTGGCTGGGCCTATACCTGGGATCTCCTCTAGAGTCTGGTATGCTACTGTTTTATTGTTTTCGAGGTCCTCAGACATGGCTCCACCCTTGAGTGTCTGTTATTGATATAATGTTCTTGTGGTTAAATTCTATGGTTCCTCTTCCTCTGGTTCAAGCTCCAGAATGAGGGTTCCTTCATAGCCGCATTCCTCACAGTGATAAATCTGGGGTAGGATGCCAAAACTTTCTTTGAGCTTGATTTTTGGGCTCAGACAGTTGGGGCAAAACACTGGGCGTGGTGATGAATGCTTAGACTTTTTTAAGATATCAATTATCTCATCGAGCCTTGACACGCCTACTGAACCTCGATGTTCTCATCCGGGAACCCCATCTTTATGAGAGTCTCATGGACCACTTCCCTGTGGTCACCCATTAAGAGAACCTGTTCATTTTTTGCTGTGCCACCACATGCGCACTTGTTTTTCAACTTGGTTGCTAAGTTGCCTAGATCTACTCCCTTGGAGTCGATGCCGTCGATGACGGTCCATTTCTTTCCCCATTTCCGAGTCTCTAAGCGAATCCTGATCCGTTGCTCCTCCTTGCTCATCTCCTCGCAAACGCAGAGGTCTTTTGGGAGTCCGCATACGGGACAAATTTCTGCCATTATCAACACTGTCTTGAGGCGCATAGTGTAAAAACTTTTGCACATATTTAACGGGTTTCTTGTGTTTTTCGAGTGGAGACTGAGTTATAATTAGGTAATTTATTACAGAAAACCAAATAGGAATGTATTACAAAAAATAATCAAGGGAAAAGAAATGAGACCAAAACTCAACACACTATTAAAAGCAGTAGCGGGACTCAACTTACTCCAAGCGGCATTGAGGCTAATGTTTTTCTACATAATGATTACAGGGGGCATCGGCCAATTCCTCGAAGTGGCGATAGATGAGGGTACTTTACAGGTACTCAGTATAGCCTTTCTACTTCTAGGAGTAGGAGGGTTGATCTCGGTATATGGGTTCATTAAAGGGCTTGAGTGGGGTATTAAGGCCATTCTGGCTGTTAATGTAGTGACTATACTAGTCGATGTTTGGGGGTACTTTGTTCAGTCTTCAGCTTTCATGGGGTTAATTGTACCTGGGCTGACCTTGGTAATCTTGGTCAAGGAAAGAAAGGGATTGGAGCAGGTCGAATGAGGGTTCTTTTTGCAGAGAAACCCAAATACAGCTATGTATAGTTCTGTAGAAGGCTGAAGGCTTGCAGTGCTTGACTGCCATCCAGTATTATGATGGTGTTCGTGCTACAGCTGATGAACTCGACGATGTTGATGTTTCTACTAGCTAGTAACTGGGTTATGAAAGCGACAAAGCCTGGGGTTTCCTCGACCAGCGGTGGGCTGAGTAGGATTAATGCTACGAGGTTTTTCTGGAACTGGATATCCTCTGGAAGCTTGTTCTTCATTATCGTCTGGTCAACAATGTATACGTATTGATCTGTGAGATGTGCAGTCACAAGGTGAGGAATGTCGAGCCGGATTGGCGATATAACTACTCCTATCTTGTCTTGGAGCCTTACCTTGGAGTCTTTGAGTATTGACTGGACAGCTTCCTCCCTGAGTGATCTAACTAGACTGATCTCGTCGGCTACCCTGATTACCGCAGCTTTTACCGCTTCAAGGCTTCCTTCCCCGATCTCTTCTTGGAGTACTCTGGCTAGGGCGCTGTAGTTGACTATTTTCATGTTGAGTGCGTCCAGAAGGCTGGGGCGCATCTGGATTGTATCCCTGACTTGTTGGGCTATGCTCGGTGTTCTATCTGTGGTTTCCATTGTCGTATTTGTTACATTTATGTCATAAAGTATAAAAGGTTGCCTCAGGTTGTAGGTGTTTATCACAAATAGAGGATAAATGCAGTGACTAAGGACAAAGTTGTTCTAGCCTATAGCGGCGGATTGGATACATCCATGATGGTCAAGTGGCTCCAGATGGAGTACAACATGGATGTGATCACATGCAACCTAGACGTAGGACAGGACAAGGAAACAAAAGGAATCGAGGAAAAGGCATGGAAAATGGGAGCCATAAACCATTATGGCTTTGATGCAAAAGAAGAGTTTGCCAAGGGATACATCTTCCCAGCGATAAAGGCGAATGCGCTATACATGGGGACATATCCAGTGAGTAGCAGCCTCAGCAGGCCATTGATCGCTAAGAAGCTGGTTGAGGTGGCTGAGATGGAGGACGCCCAGGCTGTTGCCCATGGCTGTACTGGTAAGGGTAATGATCAGGTAAGGTTTGATATCACAATCAAGGCGTTGAATCCAAAGCTCAAAGTCATTGCGCCTGTTAGGGAGTGGAAATTCGACAGAGCTGGACAGATCGAGTGGGCTAAGGAACATGATGTTCCTGTTCCGGTTACGGCTGATAGTCCGTATAGTATCGATGAGAACCTGTGGGGTAGGAGCGTTGAGGGTGGGATTCTTGAGCATCCGGATGTTCCTGTTCCTGAGGATATATGGGATTGGACTACTCCTGTTGAGATGGCGCCTAATGAGCCGACCTTTATCAAGATCGGGTTCCATGTAGGAGTTCCTGTAAGTCTCGATGGTGTGGAGTACAAGCCTCATGAACTCATCAAGAAGGTTAGGGATCTTGCTGGTAAGCATGGCATAGGCAGGATCGAGCATATGGAGGATCGTGTGGTCGGTTTGAAGACACGTGAGACCTATGAGGTTCCTGCGGCTGAGACTATCATCAATGCTCACCTTGACTTGGAGAAGATGGTATTGACGCGCCACCAGAAGCTCCTCAAGTATGAGATGGACCATAAGTGGGCGACTGCAGTCTATCAAGGACTATGGGTTGACCCATACAAGGAAGACCTTGATGTCTACATCAATAACACTCAGAAGAACGTCACTGGAACAGTAACTATGAAGCTATTCAAGGGAACAGCAAAACCTGTGAGCCGTGAGAGCCCATACAGTTTATACGACTATAACTTGGCAAGCTTTGACATCAACACCCACTATGATCAGGGTGATGCTCTGGGCTTTATCAACCTCTGGGGTCTACCAAGTGTTACCGCTTGGAATCTTAAGAGGAAGGTTGCCGATGAGGGCATCAAGGAGATGGGAAAGAAGGTAGTCCCAGTTCCTACTGGTGACGACTAGGTTCACACTTTTTATCCCCTTTCTATATAAGGGAGGGACACATTTTGTATCCATACGAGGTAGCCCACCTTTGTCATCACGTGAAGAATCACTATTAGATATACTAGAGAAAGGATTACCACTTCCACCAAAAATCATAGTTGGCTACAATAAACTTGAACGAGATTTCACTAGCGGCGATGTTGCCCGTGTGTGCGATATCAGCAGGAGTAGCGCCAAGTTCTATGTGAATAAGATGGTGGATCTGAGGCTGGTCACTAAGGTTCCTCATAAGAGAATGTATCAGAAATTTGCCAACGCAAACAAGTTCAGTGATTGGCTTAAGGATCTACAAAAATTAGCGCTTGAGCCCCTTGAGAATGGTTCACTGGAGATTATTGACGTTACGGAGGATGACGAGTGAGCCTCAGAGATATTGCCTCACCCAAGAAGGCTCCTCGTCAAAGATATACTAGGCAGCTTACAGCCAAGCAGGTCCGCTCCATGAAAAAGCGTGGATATGATGCTGAGCGTGAATTGGTTCATATGCTTAGGGATGTGGGGTATTCTGCCATACGTGTTCCTGTTAGTGCTCCTAGTAGGGAACCTCTACCTGATGTATTTGCTATCAAGGATGATGCGATCTTGTCGATTGAGGTTAAGGCTCAGGAGCGTTATGCGTATTATAAGAGGGATCAGGTCCAGAAGCTTTTCGAGTTCTTGGAGATTCATAAGATTTATCCACGTCGGTATGCGGTTTTAGCGGCTAAGTTCAAGTATAAGGGATGGTGGTTTGATATCGCGCCCAAGCTCGATGATTATATGATTAAGATTGATCGAGGTATGACTTGGAATGAGTTACTAGTAAAGATTTCTTAGTTTTATTGTATATCCGTTTATATACCATCTATTCAAAGGTTTGATCAGGATTATTAACAGTGATACTATGATCAAAGAACTTGAGTATAAACAGGCAAGGAGAAAATGTCCGCAAGATTTTATCACATGCAAGGCTACCAGTGAGCTGAATCCACTTACAGAGATAATTGGACAGGTCAGGGCGCTCAAGGCGCTTCAATTTGGATTAGACATCAAGGAAGAAGGCTTCAACGTCTATGTTGCAGGACTACCGGGCACAGGAAAAAAAACAGCAATAATGACGTTCCTAGAGAAGAAAGCAAAAGATATGCCAGTCCCGCCGGACTATTGTTATGTCTACAACTTCGAGGATAGCCAGAAACCGAACGCATTGAGGTTACCAGCGGGTAAGGGCTCTGAGTTTGTAAGAGATATGCAAAAGTTCGTCGATGAAATGAAGCGGGCTATTATCGCTGCTTTTGAGAGCGAGGACTATGCGACAAAGCGTGAAGATACACTTGGGCAGTATGAGGAAAAGAAGCAGGAATTGATGCGAGAGCTCAACCAGAAGGCACAGGAAGCTGGCTTTGTGCTTCAACGTAGCCAGATAGGGATGGTTATTGTCCCTGTGATTAATGGGCAGATTATCAAGGAAGAGCAGTTCAGCATTCTCCCCCAGAGTGTTAGGGACGAGATTCAGGATAGACGTAAAAAACTCCAAGACGAGCTCAGGACGGCTTTCAGGGAGTTTAGAGATATTGATAGGGGAGCAGAGTCTGAGGTTGAGAAATTCAATAAAGAGGTCGCTAATTATGCGTTAGACCCGTTGCTGGACTCGTTGAAGGATGATTATGGCGAGATAACCGAATGTGATGCATATCTTGACTCTGTAAAAAAGGATATACTGGCAAACCTAAGCTCTATGCTGGGTGCTCAGCAGGAGCAACAGGATAACCCCTTCGCGGCTATGATGGGTAGAGCCCAAGAGGACCCAACTGAGAGATATGTTGTGAACCTGATTGTAGATAATAGCAAGCTTGAGGGCGCTCCCGTGGTCATGGAGATGAACCCGGGTCACGACAAGCTCTTTGGGCAAACAGAGAAAGAGGCTAGATTCGGTGCACTAATCACCAACTATACTATGATTCGTGGAGGTAGTGCTCATGAGGCGAACGGTGGGTTCTTGGTGATTCCTATTGAGGAGTTGGCTAGGAATCCTGGTAGTTATGAGGCTCTTAAGAGGACTATTCTTGATCAGAAACTTGAGATTGAGGAGTTAGCCGCAAGGCTGGGGTATATCAGTACCCGGAGTCTGCGACCTGAGCCTATTCCTTTTACTGCCAAGGTGATTCTTGTGGGTGAGTCAAGGTACTATTATATGTTGTATCAGGCTGACCCTGAGTTCAAGAAGACATTCAAGGTGAAAGCCGAGTTTGATAGCACTATGGAGCGTAACGCTGAGAATGTTCAGGAGTACGCCAAGTTCATGTGCACTCTAGTGAACAAGGAGGGCTTGAAGCATCTTGATAGCACGGGTATAGGGAGCATCGTCGAGTACAGTAGCAGGTTAGCAGCGGATCAGGAGAAACTCTCAACACAGTTCACAGAGATCAGCGATATCATAAGAGAAGCCAACTATTATGCCCAGACAAACGGCAGTAAATACATTACCCATGAACACGTACATCAGGCGATTGAGGCAAAGATCTATCGTAGTAATCTTATCGAGGAGAAGCTTGGTGAGATGATTGAACGGGGAAGCATTCTGGTTGATACGAGCGGTGAGAAGGTGGGTCAGGTTAATGGATTAGCGGTCCTTGGGATGGGGGACTATATGTTCGGTAAGCCCAGCAGGATAACAGCCAGCATCGGTCTCGGTAAAGAGGGTATAATCGATATCGAGAAGAAGGCTGAGATGGGTGGACCCACGCATACCAAGGGCGTCCATATCCTTACTGGGTTCCTTACAAGCAGATACGCCAAGAAGCATCCGTTGAGTCTTGCTGCTAGGTTGACTTTTGAGCAGAGCTATAGTGGTGTGGATGGGGATAGTGCCAGTAGCACTGAGACTTATGCTATGCTGAGCGCCCTGAGCGAGATTCCCATTAAACAATCCTTTGCTGTTACTGGTTCTGTGAATCAGAAGGGCGAGGTGCAGGCTATTGGCGGGGTTAACCAGAAGATCGAGGGCTTCTTTGACTTGTGTAAGGTCAGGGGATTGAGTGGTGATCAGGGCGTGGTTATTCCTCAGAGTAATGTGAAGAACCTGATGCTCAGGGAGGATGTGGTTGAGGCTGTCAAGGATGGCAAGTTCCACATCTATCCTGTTGAGACCATTGATCAAGGCATCGAGGTATTGACAGGGGTTCCAGCTGGTGAACCTGACAAAGAGGGAGCATATCCTGAGGACTCTATCAACTATCTCGCACAGAAGAAGCTGGATGAGATGGCTGAGCTACTCGCACCCAAGAAGAACGAAGAATAAGCACACCCTTTTTTATTCACCTATTTCCCTATTTCAAGGAACAATAGATGTCTGAGGAAACATAACCGCTAAAAACAACTCTCTCCACGTGGGAAGTGGTAAACCGTATTTTCGGAGTAAATTCCCTATTCTGGCTGTTGAAATTATCTTCAAGACCATCGTGATCGCTGATGCCTTGTAACTTTTCCACGCCTCGAGTCACCATGGACCTCATAGTTCCCTGAGCCCGCCTAACGCATTTACCAGATTCTTTCAATTAAGATTTAATATTGAGTTAACGTTCACTTCATTCATGGGATGGAGGAACGCTATCTTTCTTGGGGTAGGTCTTTTTATAATCGGTTTTGTTATGGGTTGGTGGGTCACAGGAATTGGAAATGTATCACCCGATTTAATGGCCATCACATCATTTATTTTGGGTTTTGTTTTCGGCTCCTATGGTTGGCAATATGGAATGGAACATGACTAATTTTGTTAGAATTATAGCTCCTGCACTTTGATTAGACCATATAAAACCCTGAGTCAAAGTTAACTTGTGGAAATAAATTTTTCAGCCTATGAGAAGAAAGCCTCAATACATCATCTCATTCATGGATGATTACACTGTGATCAAGCCAAAGATAATCTATTTCAAATGAGCATGGTGGGGATTCCTTGATATTGCAGAAATAGAATGATAATAATTTACTCACATTTATTTTTCTTTGAAAAATAATAAAAATAGATGTTGGCTTTTTTTAAGAATAGAATATTTTAACAATTTGTAACAGAAGAGGGAAGCGTCGGGAGTGGGATTCGAACCCACGTGGTCGGAGGACCACCGGTTTTTAAGACCGGCTCGTTTGGCTACTACGATATCCCGACCCAAATCTCAATGATTCGCTCTCATAAAATAAGTTTTTGAAACAAAATATTAAAAGAAAGGTGAGTTGTGGTGGTCCTCCGAACGAACCAAACTCACCGGGCAGCCCTTAAGTAGACTTGGAATAGTCACCCAAGATACTGCAAATAAAATCAATGAACACTATTAAATAAGGATTAGGTAACACAGTTAGAACTTTGATCAATATTCTGAATCAATATAGAATAGGCGAATGTATTTTATGTAACTTATTTGTAAAAATAATTGATAATGTCGATTCAAATAGTTGCTTCTGATTCAAAATTGCATTATAGACCGCCTAAAGAAGAGGGGGGCGAGCCTTTTCGTGGTTTAATTGGTGTTAGTTTAAGCATTACAGATCCAGACGACTTTAAAGAAAGGCATGAAACGATGTTTGCGACATTGTTTAATGATAATGGTATGACACCACCTCGATTGGTTTACAAAGCATCTGGTTTAGCGGGGTTATTTCCAGGTGAACCTTATGTTATTAGGGGGGTTCTAAGAAAATTAATATCCCAGATTTTTCAGTTTCCTGGAGTTTCAGTAAACATATATTATTTAACTTTAAATATGAATGAATTAAGAGCAAAAAAAATTGCTGATTATAAAAAAGTTGGTCGAGACATTGATCCTGAAGAGTTATATTTGGAAGGACCTGATGCAGAATTGATACAACTTTTTGGGAAACCAGGGGAAGATGAGCTTGATTATATATCCGTGAAAGACTTTTTTGAAAAAGTTAGGCAATATTATCCTATTGTATGTTCGAATCATCTATGTGAATTCATTTCTTTAAGAAATTGTGAAATTATTGTGGATGGTTGCACAGGATATGAGACTAACGCCTGGAGAAACTTGATTAAAAGTGCGAATAAAATATCCATTTCTCCACATGGGGATGAGACTAATCCATATCTAAATGCTGCTGATTTGATACTTCGATGGATTGATGAAGAGTTAACTCAAAGTGGAATACCATTAAATAACCCGGGTTTACATCGAATTTTACATTATTGGACAGGAGTTACTGAAGAGTTAGAGACTTCTCACATTATATTAGCTCATCTTAGTAACAAAGACCTAAATGAAATTAAGCCCATTTCAAAAAGAACAATGGCCTATTTTGAACACATATATCGAAAACATCCTGTTTATTTTGTCATTTTGGAAGAGCAAAGTACAAGAGAAAAAGAAAAAGTAATGGGTTCTCCTGCAATGGATGTGATTATAAATCAAGTTTATTTAACAGATGGTAGTTATTGTTTCTGGAATCAAGATAAGCATTCAAAGTATACGAAAAAAGGTGATGTATTTGTTGTATATGGTAATAATGGAGCAAAAGAAGCAAAAAGTCTATTAGAGCTTCAACATCCCGCCTCACTTTGGGATATTAGAGAATAAAAAAAGCCTTCTTAAACAGATTTAAATTGGGTGTGCATAGTGGATATATCTCATGGACTTGACGCATATCCGCAGATATCTGTTGATAGTACATGGTATATAATGTTTATGGAGAGCTGACTGTATCTACCCGGTGAAAGTAAATAAAACATCGGATTCTTTTTGAGTTACTACATTTTATAGTCTAACCAGTAATTCTCTATATAAGAGAATGTCCAAAAAATAGATAGGAAATGCTACCATGTCTGAGGAAATTATTCCATTCTAACAGGTCAAAACTTTACTCAGACCAACGGGATCGCTGGTATCTCATAACACCTCGAGCCACAATAATTCTCAAAGTTCCCGAGTCAACCACTCATTTACTTATTTACAGGGTTTGATTACAAGTGCTCTTTTCGGACTTGGCGTGATTATAATTAGGCGACGATTTAAGCTGTTGAATAAAAGTTACAGTTCATGGAGTGGTAGCTTAGCCTGGGAGAGCGGGCGGCTGGAAACTGTCTTGTCGTGGGTTCGAATCCCACCTACTCCACTTTATTAAAAAATTCGCGAGGCGTGGCGCCTTACGGCCACTCCGAAGAGTCTGGAAACTACGCCTCACTTCAGGTAGTGGTGGTGCTGTTTCACTTAACTATCTGCAAATTATGGTAGGACATAGCATTATTTATTGTTTATGAATCCTTGAAGGGTTCAATATCATATCTTTTTTTATTCACCAAAGGATATGGGTAATTTAACAAATGGTTCTTGGAGAACCATGTCTAATAAATAAATAGGAAATGATGCAATGTCTGAGGAAATCTATGACGTAATAATTATAGGGGCAGGCCCAGCGGGCTTAACAGCAGGGCTCTACACCTCAAGGCACAACAACAAGACACTGATTCTTGAAGGAAAAAAGATCGGTGGAAAGGCACTCGAAGCTCACTGGATCGAGAATTATCCCGGTTTCCCTGAGGGTGTAACTGGACCTGACTTGATGAAACTGATGGAGAAACAGGCTCTCAAGTTTGGAGCAGAGATCAAACAAGAGACCGTAATCGGGATCAGCGATATTGGTGATTTGAAGATGTTGAGCACCCGCTCAGGAGGCTTCTACCAAGCAAAAAGTCTCATTATAGCCACTGGGGTAAGCAGGAAGAGCCTGAGCGTTACGGGTGAGGGCGAGTTCAAGGGCAGGGGCGTAAGTTATTGTGGTGTCTGTGATGGACCATTCTTCAGGGAGAAGACTGTCGCCATCGTAGGTGGAGGGCACGAGGCATTGCATGATGTCGAGATTCTAGGGGAGACATCAGCCAAGGTCTATGCGATCCCGGGAAAGAAAGGGTACAGCGAGGAGTTTCCTGAGTTGGAGCAATTAAGGAAAGACCCTAAGATTGAGTTTATCGAGGGAACAAACATCACAGAGATCGGTGGAACTGATTTTGTAGAGTATATCAAGCTGGACAATGGGAAGGAGGTAAAGCTCGATGGAGTATTCATAATCCTTGAACATATTGCCACATCGAGTATTCTCGCTGATGCAGGTGTATCCACTGATGCTGGTGGATGTATACTCGCAGACAAGGACCAGAAAACCAGTGTACATGGGATATTCGCCGCAGGCGACTGCAGCTGTAAGGGATTGCAGATTGTTACAGCGACTGGGATGGGTGCGACTGCAGCTTTAAATGCGATGAAATACGTGAAACAGTTGTCCAGAAAATGAATATAGAGCTATTCTTCAGTCCAGTCTGCCCCTATTGCCCCCACGCAAGGGAGCTCCTTAAACAGTATCAGAAGGATAACCCGGGTTTCGATTATGTTGAGGTGGATACCTTTACCGAGGCTGGTATCGAGCGTGGTATGAGTCTGCAGGTTATGGCTGTTCCATGCCTTGTGGTGGATGATGAGATTATGCTGAGTGGCTGGCCTTTCACTGCAGAGGATATCGCCAAGGCTGTTCAGTAGAAACCCTTTTTGTAAACATCAGTAATTCTGTTTTGAGAGTAATGGGTACTATCAAGCATATTCATGCACGCGAGATTTTGGATTCAAGGGGAAACCCAACCATCGAGGTTGAGATAACCACAGATGATGGTTTCTTTGGACGAGCTGCGATTCCTAGTGGAGCGAGCACGGGCATCTTTGAGGCTGTTGAGCTAAGAGATAATGATAGTAGGTTCCATGGAAAAGGTGTACAGAAGGCAGTAAGAGCCGTTGAGAAGGAGATATTCCCTAGACTGAAGGGCTTTGATGTCTCCAAGCAGGCTGAGATAGATAATTTGATGATCGAGCTGGATGGGACAGAGAATAAATCCAGACTGGGGGGAAATGCGATACTAGGAGTAAGCATCGCATCAGCCAAGGTGGCGGCAGCATGCGAGGGAAAACGTCTTTATGAGTATGTTAATCCTGATTCCAGTCTTCTCCCTGTTCCATTCTTCAACGTGATTAATGGAGGGAAACACGCTGGAAATCAGCTGGACTTTCAGGAGTTTATGATCGCACCCACCGGCGCCAAGAACTTCAAGGAAGCCTTGAGGATGGGCTCCGAGATATATCAGGCGCTCAAGGCAAAGCTCCTCAAAGACTATGGTAAAAACGCCATCAATGTAGGGGATGAGGGGGGATTCAGCCCACCAATGAAGACACCGGAGGAGGCGCTTGACTCCATATTGGCGGCGGCAGAGGAGATGGGATATGCCAACAAGACTATTCTTGCTATGGATGTGGCTGCTAGCAGCTTCTTCAAGGGAGATGGAGTGTATAGCTTCAAGGTGAATAATATTCATACAGGGGATTTGATTGATGTATACTCTGAGCTGGTCTCCAAATATCCCATTAAGAGTATCGAGGACCCCCTTGAGGAGGAGGATTATGAGGGTTTTATGGATATGACCAATGCCGTTGATATACAAATACTGGGTGACGATATCTTCGTCACCAACAAGAAGCGGCTCCAGAAGGGAATCGATATGGGGGCATGCAACGCGTTGCTCTGGAAGGTAAACCAGATAGGAACCCTCACTGAGGCGTTGGAGGCTGCAAAGCTGGCTATGGATAATGGGTATAATGTGATGGCTAGTCACAGGAGCGGTGAGACTGAGGACCCTTTTGTGGCTGATTTGAGTGTGGCTCTGGGATGTGGTCAGATCAAGACAGGGGCTCCTTGCAGGGGTGAACGTACAGCCAAGTATAACCAGTTGCTCAGGATAGAAGAGTGGCTCGGGGCGAGAGCAAGCTACCCCGTGAAACTCTTCCAATAATTTATTCAATTATACCAAGGAAGACGTTTAAACTCAAGCAGGAGATAAGAGCCAATCCATCCTGCTAATAACAAGCCTAATCCAAGTAACATTAACCTGTTAGCTGTCAGCCGATCCCTATTACTAGTTCCTCTGTTTGCCATCAGGAATATTCCCAGAAAAGTTGTTGCGTAGCAGATGAATGCTAGGAGGCTTTCTCTTGTGGTCTGATGTTGCATTTCAGGGTTGATGGTATACCAGTTTCCACGCCAATATGCGAATTGCCCCGGTTTGATTAACCGATTATAGAATCCTCCGCTCATCACGTAGAAACAAGCTATTATTATAAGGAGTGCTTTCAGGTTCTTCTGAGTTTCTTTTGATATCTTCATCTTCTTTTTCGTCTCGCCTTTTTTGGTCCCTTGGGGGTCTCCATTTTAATCCCATATAGAAGCATCAGGATGGTCCATCCTGAGAATGCCAATAGTGAGCCTAATCCGATTCGATGTAAGGAGACCATGTTGATGAAGAGGGAGTATTCAGAACGGTTAGTGGTGCAGATTAGGAAACCGTAGCCAATGAGGAAAAAGCATGTTGCAGTCAGATACTCTTTTCTGTTTGTCTTAAAACGTATTTTAGGCACCATTTTATGTTTTGACTGAAAAAACAGGTTTTTCTGTTAAAATAGGCGTTTTGGTACATTCATTTACATTAGTACAGTTGTTTACGAATTAGTTATATAACTTTAAACAAAGTTTACATTGAAATGAACCTCAGGTCAGTGTTAGCGGCGCTGTTGATTGTTTCATTAATCGGATCGCTCTTCGCATGTAGGTCTGAGGAGGATCAAATCGAGGCTGTTTTCACGGGACAGGGATTCATGCTCAGGTTTAATACTGAATCAAATCCTTTGAACTTAACATCACGTGCTAATATCTATGATTTTATTCAGAGTAATCCGGGAACCCATTTTAGGAAGATTTGCACAGGTTTAGGTATCTCAATTGGCTCGGTCCAATACCACTTGGAACAACTCACTGAAAATAAATTGATAGAGAGCGAGAAAGAGTCAAAATACAAGCGGTTTTTCATATCAAGAAGATTCAGTGAGTTTGAAAAAAGGTTACTGGCATATCTCCAAAAGCCCAATGCTAAAATGATCATAAAATATACCTCGGCATTTGAGGGCTGTAGCCATCAAGAACTCGCCAGATTATTGGGTATTTCATCACAGGCAGTAACTTGGCACGTCAAACGGTTATTGGATGAGAATATAATAGAATCTGGAGAGGGGGAAAACATGACGTTTTATTGGATCACGGACGAGACAAGAGAGGCTATTGTGGACTTGGAGCATCAGTTTTAGTCTTATCATCCGGGTTTTGTGCACTGTTTTCCCGGTTACCAGATCGCTTTTTGTCATATATCAGCACATGATCTGAGTTGTTTTGGGGCTGTTTTTCGCTTTGGAGGCTCTATAATGGCTGGGATCATGGTACCCCCCCTCCCCCCTACCTAATGAGTAGCTGTTAAATCCATGTATGCCAAGAGAGTGTGTTGATAAAATTGACCAAGGTAGATATCCCCCATCACAGTTGGTACGAGGATAAGCCTCTAACCCTCACCTTCCCAGACGAGTGGAAGGTACACAGACTCAAGGTAGCTTCTGAGGACGCAAAACCCATGACACCAGAGGAGATTAAGGCAGCCATATACAACCCCATAGCCCAGAAGCCATTGGAGAAGCTGGCTGAGAAAGCGGAGGAGGTCGTCATCATCTTTGATGACATGACGAGACCCACCAAGACCTACCAGTATGCACCCTTCATATTGGAGACACTGCATAATGCGGGTATACCAAAGGACAATATCAGATTCATCATAGCACCCGGGACCCATGGAACCTATGGTAGGATCGATTTCACCAAGAAACTGGGAGATGATATAGTATCAGACTACGCGGTCTACAACCACAACCCCTATGATATTATCGATTATATCGGTGAGACAAGCTTTGGTACACCAGTATGGGTTAATAGTGAGGTTATGGCTTGCGACCTCAAGATTGGCATCGGCACGGTGCTCTTCCACAGGCTCACAGGTATGAGTGGGGGAGGTAAGATGATCAGCCCCGGCGTGGCTGGGATGGAGACCATCAAGTACAACCACGGGGACATCGGTGGCTTTGGACCCGGACTCAAACCATGCGAGACCACTGGTTACCTGAGCAACGAGGGCAACAGGATGAGGCTGGACATGGAGGAGTCAGCACGCATGGCTGGTCTCGACTACAAGATAGATACAGTGCTAAATCTACAACGAGACCCCATAGAGCTATACGCAGGCGACTTCGTTAAAACCCAGCGCAGGGCAGCCGAGGGGGTCGTGAAGTGGCACAAGACCGAGACCCGTGAAGCAGATATCGTTGTGGCTGGAGCCTATATGCGTGAGAATGAGCCCTATCTGAGCATGTGGCCAATGTACAATAACGTGACAGAGGATGGTACACTGGTTATGGTCAATGATGACCCCAATGGAGACATCAACCACTGGCTATTCAATAGACACGGGAAAGAGGTGGGAGCCTGCCTGTGGAACCCAGCTAAGAAGAGGATTATGAGGGGTAAACGGATGATCATCTATGGTAATTATCCTTTGAAGAGCTTCCTCTGGAGACACGAATTAGAAGAGGTTGTCTGGATCAGGAAATGGGATGAGGTCATCGAGGAACTCAAGAACTACCATGGAGCAGGCAGCAGGGTATCAGTGATCCCAGACGGGACCAGCTGCATCCCAGAGAATGCCTCAATTAACTTCTCTTCTTTATCCACCAAATAAACGCCACAACAATCCATTCTCGATTTCCCATAAAAGCCCTTTATGGCTACAGATTTGAAGCATTAACCCTTACTCAAAGCATGATTGTAGAGTGGGTTTGAACCCCACACTCTCAGTTTCACATCGCGCGAGTCCAGTGATTGAATAGAGATGGGGTCTTCCTTCAACGTGTACCACCTAGTGGTTTTTGTTGGGTGAAATCTTGTAGAAGTATCGAAGAGGCTAGAATACTGGAAATAAGTGAAATCATTTCTCTTTAGGCAGGATACCCAAGTAGCTAAGCTGAAAATCAGAGTATACTTTTTGTATACTTAGATTATAATTTACATGAGTATAGGCACCAGAAATGAAGAACCATGAAAAACTGTTAATCTCAGCAATTATTGGTATAGCAGTAATCATATCATCATTGTTACCGCTGATTGAAGTACCTGTAGATGAATATTATCTTGAAATCCATGAGGTTTGGTTTGAGAATGAGGTTCATGTTAATTACCCAGTAACAGTTGAAAATGATTGGAATTGTAGTGCTATTTCCTATGATCTCCTTGATGGTAGGTTTTTCATCTATTGGGTTGTGCCTGTTGCTCAGACTAGAGATGTTGATTTCCATATAGAATCAAATGAAAATCCTGAGAGTATGGTTTTCTCAGAGGATGAATTTGTTAAATTTCAACAAGGCAAACCCTCAGAAAAAATTATAGAAAAAGATAGAGCTACTAGAGGTACTTTGAGTTTTGTATGTAATTCTTCAGGAGAGTATGTTTTCGTTTGTATCTTTGGTTCAGAATTAGAATCTAATGATGAGTTTAGCGTTAATCTTGGCTGGCTTATTTCAACACATGAGGAAGAAATAACTAGCTATCGAACTGAAATCGAGTATATAGTTGAAATTAGTATAAGGTCTGTTCCTAAGAAAGTTACCATAGCGCAGAAACTATTTGGGAATTATTAGATTATTGGTGAAGAGTAGAGGATTGGTTTGAGTTAGTCATATACATATCAAGTCGATTAGCTACATGAGATTAAGACGCTGTTGTGTGCTACCAGAGGTTTAACCCCATTTGATAGACATTACCATTTAAATCAATGAACCCTCGTAGAGTATGAACTCCGTTCTCATTTGGATTATTCCAATTCACAATCTCCTGGTCAGAGGCAAGAAATGAACGAATATACTTTGACGATGTTCTGTCAGCGTACCATGTATATTTGGGTATTGAATCTGTTTCAAGATTGATAACATCATACAGAATTACATGCGAAAAATTTAATGAGTCAAACTCTTGATTCAAAGCTTCTAAAATCTTATTTTCTATATACTCATCCTGATGTAATCGATAATATGGAACAACAAATCCAGTCACAAGTAACCCAGACCCAGTTATAATAATGATGAGAATAATGGTTACTTTATTCATTCATCAAACAAATACGGATTTGCTCCTTAATAGAATAACCCTCATTCAGGAGCAAGAATTATGCACATGCGAAAATTATTGCTAACTGGATAAAAACTATTAACCTTCAAGTTGTTTGTTATACTGCGAGAAATTCAATATCCCTGTTACATGAAACAGTACCCAATACTTGGTTTTTGGAACTTATATTTCAGTACAG
>CAZZFH010000005.1:0-20410 GCA_964653295.1 uncultured Candidatus Bathyarchaeia archaeon
AATCAGAGCCCAAACTAAGGCGTACCGATCTAAATAAGATAATAAATGAGAGCGTGGAGGAGCTACCTCGTCCCAATAACATTACAGTTACGGTAGAACTGGATACAGAGGTTGAAGCCTGGATAGATGGAAACCAGATACGTAGGGTCCTAGATAATCTGCTGTTGAACGCCGTTGAGGCCATGCCGGACGGTGGAGCCATAACCATCACAAAGCATAAGGATGATAGCAAGTTCATTGTCCAGATAAGCGATACCGGGGTCGGCATACCGGAAGAGGTCCTACCAAACCTGTTTGAGAGGAAATTCTACACCACAAAGCCACACGGGTTAGGTCTCGGGTTGTCTTACTGTAAAAGGACCATTGAGAGCCATGGAGGATCGATTATGGTGGACAGTGTTCTCGGGAAGGGCACGGTGTTTACCATCGAGTTGCCCCGGATAGTTTAGCGGTATTCTTCTGGTATATCTTCGCCCTGCATTAATCTATCAATAATGGCATCGATTTCTTCAATGATCTTTTTGCGATCAACTTTTCCCAGCAATGTCAATGGGAGGGAATCTCGGAAAATTATCTTTGAAGGACCCTCATATCGCTCAAGTTTATCCTTGCATAGCTTCAGTAACTCTTTCTCCAGCTCAGATGTATCGCGGTTCTCTTTAGGCACTACAATGGCACGGATATCCGTGTTGCATCTCAGGGGGTCTGGGACACCAAAGGCAACAGCGTGAAGCACCCCAGAATGTGACATCAGTACATCCTCAACCAAGGTAGGCCAAACAGTGTGCCCTTCAGCCACGATCCTATCATTCTTTCTCCCAACAATGTAGAGATAACCTCTATCATCCTTGAAACCAATATCCCCGGTGTAGAGCCATCCATCCCTGAGCACCTTCTCTGTAGTCTCTGGGTCATCTAGATACCCCTTCATAAGCTGAGGCCCCCCAACAATTATCTCGCCTTTCTTCCCACGAGGCATCTCAACCTCCCCCAACTGCAGATCCATTATCTTGATCCGGGTATCGGGATAGGGGAGCCCTGTGCTCTCATAGTTTGGATCGCCTTCTACTGGTGTCGCGGCTACTATTGGACCGGTCTCTGTCAAGCCATATCCCTGGTACATTCTTGCTCCGCTGATTTCCTCGAATCGCCTCATCAATGGTACTGGTATGTGGGCTCCACCGGATGAGCAGGTGGTGAGACTGGTCAGGTCATATTGTTTCACCTTGGGGTGATCAACGACCTCCCTGATTAGGCGGGGGATCAATGGGAAGTGGGTTACCTGATGCTTCTGGGTTATCTTCATTATATCCATGGCGGTAGGGTTCGGGATTAGCGCCATGGTGCATCCGAAGCTGACTGCCTCATTCATAACCACCAAACCATAACTATGGAAAAAAGGCATAGCACAGAGGATAATTGGGTACCCAGCATCTTGCGGCTTTGCACTATACCCCCAGCCTCTCAACCAGAAATAGGACTGCAAAGCATTAACAACCTGACTGTAATGGGTGAGCATAACCCCCTTGGGCTGCCCCGTGGTCCCGCTCGTGAATAGGATCACAGCAATGTCTTCAGTAGGATTGATTTCGGGATACTCTGAGACCTTTACACCGGTTATGAGGTCTTCAAACCTATGGGCGCCTTCTGGGCGTTTTATCCTGTATCGTAGCCTACTTAGGGTCCTTAATCTCGGTGGGACATAGTAGGCTGCCTCGGTTACTATCAACTCTGGATATGTTTCTGGTAGTTTTTCGAGCAATCGATCCAGTATTATCAGTAGCTTTGAATCGGTGACCTGTATTTGGCGCTCGATCTCCTCAATACTCTGGAGGGGGTTTAACGCAACAACCGTAGCGCCACTCAGCAGGATGGCGTTGTAGGCAACCAAAAACTGGGGGGTATTAGGTAAAAGGAGAGCTACCCGATCCCCCCTGTCAATACCCATCCCAATCAGGTTTGAGGCGAAGCACTCGATCTGATCCCAGAGATCGCTATAGCTGTGTTTAGCATCCAAGTAAATTACGGCGTCTCTTTCAGGAAACTTTCTGGCACTGTTTCTCAAGAACTCGTAGACCGGCATCACTGGATAATTGATGGATATGGGTACTCCCCTTGGGTAACTCTCTGGGATATCCATTAGAAAGAGGGGGATAGGGGCTTCTATAAAAGTTGATAGGCGATGATGTTTTAACGTAGATTATTCCCCTTGGATGTGATAAAATTGAGACCAATGGGAATCAATGTTCCAAGTGTTACCCCGTTTAACGCAAAAGGGGAGATAATGTATGATAAACTCGGTAAGTTGCTAGAATTCTGGATCGATGGAGGCATCAGTGGCGTTGTTGCGAACGCAAGCACCGGTGAAGCCCCATATCTAAGTAACGCGGAGAGAGTCAAGATAATCAAGTTTCTCATAGAGAAGGCAGATGGCAGGATCAATATCTACGCTGGAACTGGTGCTCCCAGTCTCTGGAAGACAGTTGAGTACACCAAGGAAGCAAAAGCCGCTGGTGCCCAGGCTGTGCTTGTTACAACCCCCTACTTCTTCAAGCCAACAAGTGACGAGATCGCCCAGTATTTCATTGACCTCATGGACAAGGTGGACATACCAGTGATCATGTATAACGTGCCAAAGTTCACTGCTTACAGCGTTTCCCCATACGTTGTCGCGAAGGTAGCCGAAGAGTGCAGCAACCTTGTGGCAATCAAGGACAGCAGCAACAACCCCGGTAACATGGCGGATATAGTAAGCCTGTGCGGTGACAAGATCAACGCTTTGAGCGGTACTGCGGACATGATATTACCCGCACTAAGTCTAGGAGGAAAGGGTGGGATTGTAGCCATAGCCAACGCTGCGCCTAGGACCTGTGTAAACATCTTTAACGCATACAACAAGTCTGACATCAAGACCGCGGGAGCGAACCAGCTGAAGGCTAGCTGGGTCAACAAGATACTCGTACGCGACTACCCACAGATCCCGGCAATCAAGGCAGCCCTCAACCAGCTGGGTGTTGACGCTGGAGTCCCAAGAAAGCCACTCACTGAGCTACCCGAGGAGACAGCCAAGAAGATCAAGACAGAGCTAAGGCTCTAGCCTCTTCACCATCGCCGTCTTATCCTTATAATACACCTTGTCCAGCTTGATGTACCCCATTTTATCCCAAAAACCAACAGCCTCAGGCTCAGAGTCAACCTGAATCCACTGTGAACCTAGTTTTCTCGCCATTTCCTCCACCAGAAGGTAAAGACTCTTCCCGTACCCTTTTCTCCTTTCAGATTCGTTGATGACGATGTGTTCAATGTAGAATGATTTTGGGTGATAAGAGTCCCGTTTTTTCATCAACTGGACCTCCGCGTAACCATGGTCATTACCCACTACCCAGTGAGAACCCGGCGTATAAGCCTCCTTGGGACCACGAAGACTCATCAAGCCCTCTGGTGAATAAGAGCGGCGATGCCTCTTTCTCACTGTAAACTGGCTCATTTGATCCCCCGAGTAAGTATGATAAGTAATCGTTTTTATGGTATTTATCGGTTTACAGAACCCAATTAAGCTGATCTTTATTAGATATGGCTGTAACCTAACATAACACAACTGGTGAAACCAATTGGTATTAGAGAAACTAGGAAGCAACATCTACAACGCCATACAAAAACTGGTGAAAGCCCCAGTAGTAGACGAGGCAGCCGTAAAGGAACTAGTAAAAGACTTCCAACGCGCCCTACTGCAGGCAGACGTAAACGTAGCCCTAGTTATGGAACTAAGCCAAAACATCCAGAAGAACGCCCTAGAAGAGAAGCTCCCCCCAGGCATAAGCCGAAGAGAACACATTATCAAGGTAATCCACGATGAGCTAACAAGATTCGTAGGAGAAAATCCTCAGGAACTAAAGATTGTTCCAGGCAAACAGAACGTCCTGATGATGGTGGGGATCCAGGGAAGCGGAAAGACCACTCACAGCGCAAAACTGGCAAGGTATTTCCAGAAAAGGGGCTTTAAGGTTGGAATCATCTGTGCCGATACATTCAGGCCAGGTGCATATAACCAGTTGAAGCAACTCGCAGATTCAATAAACGTACCATTCTATGGTGAACCAGACGCAAAGGATCCAGTTACGCTGAGTAAAAGAGGAGTTGAATACTTCAAAGACGTAGAAGTAATTATACTCGATACTAGCGGTCGTCACAAGGAAGAGATTGGACTAATCGCGGAGATGCAGCAGATAGAGAAAGCTGTCAAGCCTCATGAGGTAATACTGGTGCTTGACGGGACCATAGGTCAACAAGCTACTGCACAGGCAACCGCGTTCAAGGAAGCCACAGCTGTAGGAAGCATCATCGTGTCCAAACTGGACGGTACAGCAAGAGGTGGAGGAGCCCTGAGCAGCGTTGCAGCTACGGGGGCACCCATCAAGTTCATCGGGACCGGTGAAAAAATTGAAGATCTTGAGCCATTCGTGCCCAGCAGGTTCATGGGACGACTTCTGGGAATGGGTGACATTGAGGGACTCGTTGCCAAGGTAAAGGAAGCCGAGACACCAGTATCCGAAAAAGATGTCGCAGCCATGCTCAGCGGAAAGTTCAGCCTCCAAGACATGTATGACCAGTTCGAGGCGATGCAGAACATGGGCCCCCTCCAGAAGGTTCTGGGAATGATCCCAGGATTCAGCTATCAGCTGCCAACGGATGAGGTTGAGAACGCTGAGGAGCGTCTTGAGAACTGGAAGGTCATTATCCAGAGTATGACAACCGATGAGAAGGAAGACCCCAAGATTCTGAGCCGGAGCAGGATACAAAGAGTAGCCCGGGGTAGCGGCAGAAACGAGCGAGAAGTAAGAGAACTTATAAAACAGTATAATACTATGAGGAAAATGCTCAAGCAGATGAAGGGCAGCCGAAGGATGCGGCGCCAGATGCCTTTCAAATTACAGTGAGGAAACAAAAATGGGAAACAGTAGCGGAACAAGAAGAAAAAGCAGAAGTGCCCTGAGCAAACGCGTTAGGGAAAAGGGAAGAATCCCCCTAAGCAGGTTACTTACAAGTTACAAGGAAGGCGAGAAGGTAGTAATCAATATCGACTCTGGAGTCCACAAGGCAATGCCACACAAACGATTCCAGGGAAAAGTAGCAAAAATCGTGGGAACCCGGGGAAAAGCATTCATACTTGAGATCCCCCAGCGGAAGACAGTCAAAACAATTATCACTACCGCCCACCACATAAGAAAACACAGGGATGTATAACCATGTCAGTAGCTGAAAAAAGGGAGATCACGGTAGCCGAGGCACGAAAACTACTCATGGACAAAGCCGAGGAGCTTGACCCCCTTCAGCGCAGGGTACTTGAGTACACCATCAGGTTCAGTAAACTGGACAGTGAATCAGCCAAGGAGCTTACTGAAAAGCTTATGAAAGAGGCTGATATCGACCGTGGGTTAGCTGTGCAAATGGTTAACGCGATGCCAGCGACGGTTCCAGAGATAAGGACATTCCTTGGAAGGCAAAGGATCATCGCAGAAGAGACCTTAAACAAGATTTTAGATATAATTGATAAATACCGGGTAGAAGAATAACTACCCAGAATACACCCCAGAGGGAAACAAATTGTACAGGGAGCCCAAGAAATACGAGGAATACGCATACGTCTTAGACTATATGCCGCATGGAAGACCCGGGGCTCCACGCACGACACATAGCGCACAAGGCGCATTGCAGCTTCTGGGTGAAGAGTATTTTACGCTGCTCGAGGCATCCCCAAAACCCGATGCTGACTACAATATCCGTGATAGGATATTCGTAGGTAAGGGAGACAGGGCGCTAGTAGGGCATATCCTTGGGCGGATTGCCTACGATGAATTGACAAGCGCGGCAAAGGCAGAGCTTCCTCTCGTGATTGAGACGGTGGTTCAGGAGAATGAGCATAGGTTCATTGACTTTGTGAATGAGAGCCCAAGCTTGACCCCCCGCATGCACAGCCTTGAACTCATACCCGGGATAGGGAAGAGGCTCATGTTCCAGATATTGGACTTGCGTGAGAGGTATCCATTCGAGAGCTATGAGGATTTGAAGGAAAGAACTAGCCTGAGCGACCCTGTGAAGCTTATTGCGCGAAGGGTGCTCAAGGAGCTGAGCGAGGACGAGAAGTACTATATATTCACTCGTCCCGTCTAGATTCTAGAATTATACCTTATTTGCTGGATTATTCATGGTTTTTCGGGGTTTGTTTGCATTATCTTTTTAAGAATCCTCTTGGGTAGAGTGATAGACTAACTATGAAAGCTGCCGACTTCAAGTACAAGAAAAACCAGGCTCATACAAGGCGTAAATACATGGGCGGTGTCCCCGGGTCAAAGATAGTTAAATTCACCATGGGGAACACCAGCAAGGAATACACACACAGGGTAGAGCTAATCAACATCAAGGACGTGCAGATCAGGCACAATGCTCTAGAATCTGCGAGAATCGCCGCGAACAGGGTTATGGAGAAATTCGTCGGTAGAGATGATTTCATGCTCAAGATTATCCCATATCCACACCAGGTAATCAGGGAGCACAAGAGGGTAAACGTCGCACAGGCAGACCGATTCCAGGAAGGAATGAAGAAAGCCTATGGCAAGCCCGCGATGGTTGCTGCAAGGATCAAGAACAAGCAGCCAATTATCATCGCTGAGGTTAACAAAAAAAACATTGAGTACGCGAAGACCGCGCTCAAACGGGCATCGGCAAAGTTCCCAAGCCCATGCAGGATCATTGTCAACGAAATTTAACATTTTTTGGGAACCATTTTATCATTTAACCATAATTTCATTGGTGAGTCCATTTGTATGACTTGGAATTAGAGCGAGTAGTCTCGGAGATAATAGAGAGAGGAGCCAGTAGAGTGCTCCTGCAGTTACCGGATGGGATGAGGCCTTTTTCGTTGCAGCTCGTAGAAGCCATTGAGGAATCCACTGGTGCCCATGTTTTCCTTTCAGGTGACTCATGTTATGGTGCCTGTGATATTGCACTGAATCAGGCAGAGCAGCTGGGCGTGGACCTTATTGTCCATTATGGGCATTCACCCATGGTTAAACACCCGGGGATGCCTGTGATCTATGTTCACGCCAGCATAGATATCGATGTGGACAGACTGATTGAGGCGGTCTTACCCAGTTTAGCGGAATACAGGTCAATTGGGTTAACCACCACAGTCCAACATGCTCACCAAGTCGAAGAGATGAAGACAAAACTCACTGAAAAAGGCGTAACAGTTAAAATTGGAAGAGGCACTGGAAAGACCCCCATGGACGCCCAGATCCTTGGATGTAGCTACATGACAGCCATCAAAATAATGGATCAAGTAGACGCATTTCTCTATGTAGGGGGAGGAAAATTCCATCCATCGGGCATAGTGATGAGCACAGGCTTGCCTGTTATTATCGCGAACCCGTATAACGGGGAGATATCACGAATCGAGGAGAGAGATTTGATGGATCTGGCGAAACGGCGTATGGCTGCTGTGACCATCGCTAAGACCTCCAAACGATTCGGTATACTGGTTTCATCAAAGCCGGGGCAAAAAAACCTCGAAAAGGCTGTTGAATTACAGAAAATGCTCAAGGAGCAGGAAAAGGAAGCAGTACTCATCTATATGGATGAGATAAGGGCAGAGCACATCAACAACTACAGCGAGCTAGAGATACTAGTAAACACGGCGTGCCCAAGGATAGCAGTAGACGGGATAAACGAGATAGACCGACCTATGCTGACTATCAACGAGACTGAGGTGGTTCTCGGGTTGCGGAAATGGGAGGATCTCTGGGGTAATGCCTACATGGAGTAACCGCGATGTTTAATACAAACGGGATAGGATAGAAACAGGATCCCTTAGGATCATATCACACTCAAATACATGTCCCCGGGGGGCAAAACCAGGGACAGCATCACAGATACACGAAGGAAAGAAGAATGTCAAAGAAAAAACTGGAAAAAGATGTCTTTCCGGGTGAAAAACTAGCCGTAATAGAGGAATACAATGACGGCCCCGGAACATACCAAGAAGAAGGAGAAGTAAGAGCAGCCGCGATAGGCAAGAGCAAGCTTGACCCTGAGACAAGGGCAATGATTGTTAAGAAGGCTACACGTGAAATTATTGTCCCCAAGAAGGGGATGGATATAGTCGCTGAGGTGGGCTCGATCGCCCGCAAGGATGCGAGGATCGATATTTTCATGATTGACGGGAAGCTTATTCACCCATCATATAGTGGGGTCATCCACATCAGTGACATTAGCAGGGACTATATCAAGAACATTGACTCTGCCATCAAGAACGGGGATGTTGTGAAGGGTAAGCTTGTGAATGTCGTAAATAGATTGAATCAAACTACTCTAGAGGGACCAGAGTATGGGGTAGTCTATGCCTATTGCAGCAGATGCGGAGGATTATTGGAGCAAAAACAGGGAAAGTTGATATGCCCCGATTGTGAAAGGGTTGAGCGAAGAAAAACCGCTAAAAGCTATGGGAATGAGAAACTGGTATGAAGATCAATATAACAAAACGGGAGAAAGGACTAATCGAGTTGGACCTAAGCGGAGAAGACCACACATTACTGAATCTAGTACAAGCAAGCCTCATTGAGGACAATAAGGTAGAGATGGCGGGATACAGTAAACCCCACCCATTGATGGACAGGAGCAGGCTTTTCCTCAAACTCAAGAGAGGCGATGATGTTCTTGGGGTTATTAAGAAGGCGACCGAAAACGCCGATGGCAAACTGGACGAGTTTCTGGACCAGTTTGAGAAAAGCCTATCAGAACTCTAACCCTTTTTATATTCAGGGATAACCCTGAAACTAATTCATATACCCCAAGTAAAGCCAGAGTTCCGGGTTCTAGGCGTCACCGCAAGCAAGGACCCCTATGGGTTCTTGGTTATCGGGGCTGTTTTTCGTGGGAACAAGGAACTAGATGGGATATTATCAGGTAGGGGAGACTCTGGTATCAATGAAATTTTAATCAGGATGCTATTGGAGTCCAAGCATCAGGGTCAAGTACGATTGATTCTACTAGATC
The DNA here is from genome assembly GCA_964653295.1 of uncultured Candidatus Bathyarchaeia archaeon. GTDB lineage: Archaea > Thermoproteota > Bathyarchaeia > TCS64 > TCS64 > RBG-16-57-9. The sequence continues at coordinate 9,052 of CAZZFH010000005.1, forward strand.
AAAATAGGCTCCCCGAGCAAGTTAATCCTGTGGAAATATGGGAGAAAACAGGAAAACCAGTTCTGGTGATAAGTGAAGAAACAACGATAGATTCACGGTATATGTTCATGTATCAGGATAGAGTGTTTCTCGCTGCGGGTATTGATGAGGAGTCCGCTAGGCGTGTATTGAAGAAAATCTATCCAAATTCACGTTCTGAAGCCCTGAGGATTGCAGAAATTATCTTGAAAAGTATACTTGGGCTGCACAACGTTTAATAGGGGTTTATTCACGATACTCTGCGGAACGGTGATTACAAGTTGAAGTTCTGTCCAGAGTGTGGGGCCTTCTGTCAAGCAGACACGAGTAAAAAGTGCTATGTTTGCCCCAAGTGTGGTTGGGAGGAGCCTCTGGAGGAGACTCGAACTATTGTGCGCAACAAAAATGAGAATGATAAGATCATAGTTGTGGGTCAGAAGGAGCGCAAGCTCAGCACGATGCCTAAAACAAAGATCAGGTGCGAGAAATGCGATAATGATGAGGCGTACTGGTGGATGGTTCAGACAAGGAGCATCGATGAGAGTACCACCCAGTTTTACCGGTGCACCAAGTGTGGTTATACTTGGCGCGACTATAGTTAGGCGACGGTTTTTTAACTAGTCACACCCTTATCTGGTTAGCATATTCGAGTGATTTACATTGTTTGAGGTTGAAGTTTCAAGAATTGATCCATTCAGGAGCCTCGTGAAGGCGCTCAGCGTTATCGTCGAGGAGGGCACCTTCATAATGAATGAGGCACAGATTAAGCTCCTCGCCATGGACCCAAGCCATGTGGCTATGGTGGATTTTGAGTTACCGAGTAGCTTCTTTGATAGCTATAATTGTGAGGGCGAGCCCAAGCTAAGCATCAACATCAAGGAGTTCCTAAGGTTCCTTGACAGGGTTGACCGCGATGAGCAGGTCAGGATCGTATTAAATGAGGAGAAGGCGAGGCTTGTTATCCATTGTAAGCGTGGGGGTCATAGCAGGCGATTTGAGATGCCTATACTGGAGCCCCTCGACGAGGAGGTCCCACAGCCCAAGATATTCTTCAAGGGCAAGGCAAGAGTAACCAGCGATGCCCTAAGGATGGCTATTAGAGACGCTAATCTTGTCTCAGAGCACGTGAAGGTTGAGATGGAGGAGGGCTTATTGAAGATTAACGCCGAGGGCGACATGGGAAGCAGCTTCAGCGAATGGGAAGCAGACAGCGACGATATCCTTGAGCTGAAGGTGGAAGAGAACAGCAGTGCCACATTTACCCTCAGCTATCTGCAGGATATAGCGAATGCCGCTGGCGCTAATAGCGAGGTGGCTACTATCGAGCTGAGCACTGATATGCCTATTAAGATGGATTTTGAGATTCCGCAGGGTAGGCTAGTCTATTATCTGGCTCCATGCATCGGGGTCTAAATCTCCTTACCAACCGGGTTTTGTGCACTGATTTAGCCGTTACCATACCGCTTTAGGTACTGATCAATTTCAAAACGGAGTCTTTTTAGGGTTTATTTTGCCTGAAGAAGCCGCATTCTACGCATTTCGCGTTACCCCCCCCCTCCTTGTTAGCGGCTATTCATTGAAGGTTATATTTGAAAAGGTGGCTACCAGCTTTCGCGATTTCGCGTAGCCGAAGACAACACTAATGTCGCAAACGGAGCGTGGTTTAACTTCCGAGTTCGGAATGGGTTCGGGTGGGTCCCACGCCCTTTGGCCGGTTACCAACCATACAACCCTAAGGCTTTTCTTTAAACATTTCGGTATTTTCCACATACTGAAACTCTATTACCCAGATAAGCTCCTCCGGGTTATAGCTTCCATAGATTTCTCGCCAAATATTGATGAACGCATTAAGAGAATCAAAGCCTTCTTTTTGTACGTCATCTCGACTTATTTCTCCGAGATATTGCTGGAAAACGTCTGTGATCAATATTCTTTCTGGTAATACTTGGGTATAGGATGATCTGAGACTGTAGGTTTTACCGATTTTTATATTTGGTTTTTTTAATCGCCGGGTTTGTATCTTTTCGCCTTCACGGATTTTGGAGATAAATTGTTTTTTGAAGAGGAGAGTCAATATTCATATTATTTTTTCGATGAGTATAGTGATTGTGTCATGAAAGTAGCTACTAAAAAAGAGACATAACATGTTTTATTAAAAATGACACCAACATTGGTCACCAGAGGATAGAATATTTTATATTCATTAATAATTAAAACAAATCATGGTGGATGCACCTATTCTTCCAGAGTATCCAAAGGTAGTGGTAGATGGAACAGCGGTAATAATCCACTACGAGAACGGGGAAAAAGAGGTCTGGGGATACGAACCAGATAGAAAAATCGCGGACAAGACAGCAAAAGAGATAGAATTGGGACTCCAATCAATAAACTTCGTTTCTCTTGAACTATTAAAAACATTGAATGAACTATCTGAGCAACTGGAAGCCTTAGGCATACCATCTGAATTTGTTAGCGATTATGTCTGTGAAGGTTATAGAAAGGTCTTAAAATGGTTCAACGCTCTGAACACAATGTGGCGCCCCACAAAGTAATCGAACAAAAAAGAGTTTGGTGGGGGTAGACTTATATTGTATTTTTGCGTCGGGTTGTGTTGGCGGGGCTGTGGTCTAGTGGCTATGACGTTGGGCTCCAGAATATCATAATCTATGAAGCCGACCCGCAAGGGGATGAGGAGTTTCTGGAGCTGGGGAAACCCAAATGTCGAGGGTTCAAGTCCTTCCAGCCCCACCACTAACTCGTTTTAATTAAAATTCAGGTGCAAGTAATATGATAGTTCATCGTTCCATCATCTTTTTTATAGAAAACTCAAAGGTAAGCCTCGATATCAGCAGTGACGCACCATATTCTCATCGTAGATGATGATGAGGAGATCCTAGAGCTATTCAAGCTAATACTGGAAGATGAAGGCTACAGGGTAGACACTGCTGTTTGTGGGAAAGAGGCTATCGAAAAAGCTACAGAGAACGATTATTATCTGGCGTTACTGGATTTCGTTCTCCCGGATATTAAGGGGACAGAGATAGCTTCAACTCTATATGAGAGAAAAAGGATACACAACATAGTTTTTATAACTGGATATTCGCATATCTTTGATTTCATAGACCCAAAAATTAAGGACCGATGTAAAGTTCTTTTAAAACCCGTTTCTGTAGAGGATTTAATAGATTCTGTGAGAGAAGCATTAGAACCTGCTGATATGTTAGGAGCCCAAGAGCTGGTGATAAATTGAAGCTGAGGCTCAAGCTCATAATGCTTCTCTCAGTTAGCTATTTACTTATTTTCGTTGTACTTCAGTTTGCCTCAAACTCGTTTCTATTAAGAGGAATGGAAGAACTCGAAAACACAGAAATAAAGGAAGATACTACCGAAGGGTTGACTTCTCTAAGTCATAAGATTGATGAGTTTGAGGAGGATACGAACCGTTTCTCCAAGTACAGTTACACATACCAGTACATTAGGTCAAGTCAACTATTATCCAAAGAGTATATTCAAGACGTTTTCAGCGATGCGGCGTTAGCTGAGGCAGAGATAAACTATGTTTTTCTATTCAACCTCAATGGGGAAGTGATATACGAAAAAGGTTTCAGCCTTGTAGGGAGCACTGAGGTGCCAGTCTCTGAGGAATTGATAAACTTCTTCGAGATGAACAGCATCCTTGTTGTTCATCAAAACCACCAAAGCAAATTGACAGGTCTACTAAAAACTCCAGTTGGACTTTGTATAATGTCTTCTCAACCTGTAAGCGCGGGAGAAGGGACGATGGTTGGAACGATTATTAATTGTAGAATAGTAGACTCTCAACTTACAGAGACTCTGGAGAGTTCTTCACTGTCAATCGATTTTATCCCATTAATAAATGACGGAGACTTGTACAAGTATGAAGGGATCATCAATCAGATAAATTCGGAAAACCCAATTTCAGTCAAAAAATATGACCAAGACTCGATATTCGGTTTCTCATTATTAAATGATCTTTATGGAACGCCGGCGCTACTCCTCAGAGCAGAAACACCACGAGTTATCTACCAACAGGGAATACAGATGGTCAACTATTTTGTCATCTCCTTCATTTTGATAGGCATATCGATTGGTATGCTAGCTTTACTTGGGTTAAACAGGATGGTGATTATGCCCCTCTCAAAACTGAGTAACGAAGTAGCTGAGATCGATCCATCCACTTTCAATGATATATCAGTAGAGATTCCAGGAGATGATGAGATATCCAGTCTATCCAGGGACATCGACAAGATGATGGAAACCCTAAGTGAGTTTCAAACCCGGATTAAAGATACTGAGCGGATGGTCTCCATTGGAGCTACTGCCACTATGGTCGGGCATGATCTGAGAAACCCGCTTCAAGTAGTCTTCATGTTGACAGAGTTACTCCAGAAGAAGGTAAAGAGACTAGAAAACATTGGATCTGAGAAAGAAATAGCGGACATAGAGAGACTCACTGCTAAGATAAAGGATCAGGCTTCCTATATGAACAAGGTTGTTTCAGACCTTCAAGGTCTCACGAAGGGTGTTAGCCTTGAGATCGAGGATGTGGACTTGGTTGAGCTAGTATATGAGGTTCTTGACACGATACAAATGCCGGAAAACATCGAATCGGTTGTAGTATTTGAGGAAGATTTCCCTGAGATATACGCTGATGAGGTTAAATTGAGGCGAATTTTTACCAACCTAATGAATAACGCGGTCCAAGCCATGACCAACGGGGGTCAACTAGCAATCGAGGGTCATAGGGACAAGGATATGGTTTGTGTGAGTGTAGTCGATACAGGCTACGGGATACCCAAAGAAAACTTGGACAAGATATTCGAGCCATTATTCACAACCAAGGCAAAAGGAACAGGTCTAGGCTTAACAGTATGCAAACGAGTAACCGAGGCCCATGGTGGAACAATTATGGCTAAATCGACTGCGGGCGTAGGTTCGCGTTTCACAGTAATATTACCAATCAATCACAACCCGGAAGTCCTGAATCAAGTAAATGATGCATACGTAGACTATGTTATGCCAGAAGGACATATTCTCCCGAGCAGTCTCTAGCGTGTTTTACTGATTATTGTTCCATAGTTGGTTTAAAGCAGGATAACTGATTTCAAAGGGATTAGATTGAACTGGGTATTGGTCATCGCAGGGTTAATTCCGCTCTGGGCAGCCTTGTTCATAATATTCACAAACATGAGGGTTCTCAAGGACGATGATCCCTTCTCTGTACCTTCAGTGATCCAACCGGAAAAGCCGGTTGAGCTAGGACCCGCTGAAGATAGACTCGAAGAACCCAAGGAATCCAAGAGTATCTTCAAGGGATTAATGAATCGATTCAGGAAAAAAGATTCAGAAGAATCCAACCTTGAGACAGAAATTAATTTTACCGAGAGTCTTGGTGATGAAGAGGTTTCACTTGGTATACCCAAGAATCTGAAACGTCTCTGGGGTGCGACCTTTGTGTTGATATTTCTCGCTTGTCTGGTCTATGGCTCGGAGAGGGCGTTAAATTATGTTTTCAAGGAGTATAGATGGGTGATTGGGACAACAAATCCCTGGACGGGTCAACTTAAACTGGCATCGGTATCAGCATCCACATTAGCCACCATAGCTACAATGATAAGTACCCTGAGAACAGGGTTATACCTCTTGAAAAAATAGGGGATTATCGTTGATAGACTATCTTGCCATCCAGTATGGTAGTTAGAACCTTGGTTTTTACTATCTCGGAGGGATCACAGGTCAATATATCTGTGTCAAGTATGATAATGTCTGCTAGTTTTCCCGGCTCAATGCTGCCCTTGATGTCTTCCTCGAAGGTAATGTATGCCCCGTTCCATGTGTAAACCCGTATGGCATCCATTACGCTGATAGCCTGGGTTTTACTGAGGTCTTGCCCAGTCTCGGTGGTCCTGTTGACGCAGACATGGATACCCTCAAAGACATTCGCCGAACAGACGGGCCAGTCAGCGTTACCACTGGCAACGATATCCATCTCCTTGAAGGATTTCATAGGCATGTAACGCTTCATTCGATCCATTCCCATGAAGCCTCTATGCTGGTCACCTAGCTCCCAGCCAAAACCGACGCTGGTGGAGGAGGTTACATCAAGCCGTTTCATCCGCTCTAGTGCGGCTTGTGTGGGTAGACTACAGTGTTCTAAGCTGTGTCTGGCATCTGGTCGAGGGTCCTCGTTATACGCTGCTTCTATAGAGTCTAGGAAAAAGTCGATTCCTCTATCGCCGATGGCGCCTATACCGCATCTCATCCCGGCTTTGTGAAGCTTTGTTACGATCGGGGAGAACTCTGCTAGGGCTCTGCCGTCGTTTAGCTCCTCGTTTGTATAGCCGTGGACGACGCCATAGTTGTCTGGTGTGGGGTAGTTTAGGTATGGCTCGTAGACTGCGCAGTTTCCAGCGCTCATGCTCCCATCGTGACCCAGCTTGATACCAGCGAACTTGAGGTGAGTATCTCCGAAGTGTGTTGAGTATCCCGCCTCAACGCTGAGGTCTACTGCGAGTTGATAGCGTTCGTTTCTATGATATGAGCGTCCCAGTGTTGGTGCTGCGATTAGGAAGCTGTTTCTTACATGGAGTTTTCCCTCGTTGATTAATTCCTGGTACATGGGGAGGAAATCCATGGGTGCGCCAGGTTCTTGGATGCTGGTGATACCCCACGAGAGGAACAGTTGATCGGTGTTCACCAAGCCTTGTTTCATCTCTTCGCGGGTGATTACTGGTTCTTGGGCGATGAGGTCCAGGACTGGTTTGGCGCCCTCTTCCCTCAAGTTACCGAGAGGCTCCCCGGTTTCCTTATCCCGCTCGATGAAAGATGGTGGCTCGGGGTCTGGGGTGTCCTTGCTTATCCCAGCCAGCTCCAGAGCTATGCTGTTTACCCTGATTCCATCGTGTCCACCCTGTCTGGTGATGCTTATGGGGTGATCCATCGATGCTTTATCCAGATCATACCTGTTGGGGTACCTTTTCTCCTTGAGCTTGGACTCATTATAGCCATAGCCTTGGAGCCAGCGTCCCTTCGGCAGGGTCTCGGCTTTCTTCCTGAGCTCCTCTACGAGAGCATCAATGGATCTGACATATCTTAGGTCCACGACCCTTACTCTTCTGCCACCGGAGCTGAAGTGTACGTGGGTATCGATGAACCCGGGGGTTACCAGTTTTCCCTTGAGATTGATTACATTGGTTTTTTTGCCTATGTAGGGTCTGATCTCCTCGGTTGTGCCTACTTTGATTATCTTATCATCCTTGCAGGCTACTGCCTCAGCCATTGTATCTTTTTTATTGATGGTAGCTATCTTTCCGTTGATGAGGGCAAGATCTGCGTATAGCTCATCGGGAATATTTTGACTCATGGAACATCATATGATGGTATTTACTGTAATTATTTAACAACTTCCAGCAGGTGGATCGGTAAATATTATAGACCAAAAGACGGTTCACAAAGGGAATAATTTGACACTGAACATGTGGCAGGGAGCAGAACAAGAGTTCGCAACAAGCTCACCGCCTATGGAGCTGTTTGAGGCACTAGGAGAAACAGGAATATTCAGCTTCAAACAAGATGACGGGATACCTAGGGCGTTTCTCAGAAACGGTGGGCTCTGCTACATTCATTCGAGTCTCTTTGAGCTATGTACCCCGGAGTGCAGGAACCCGTTGATGATTGTTGCTTATGATAAGGCTTGTGAGGCGTATGCAAGGTTGGCTTCATGGACCATCGAGGAGAATACGGGTAGACGGATTCACGTCTATAAGACAAATATTGCTGCGGATCCAAAGGGACAGGTGCCATACACTACTGTTGGTAGTCATGAGAATTACCTTGTGGAGCGTAAAAGCTACCTTGAGAATCAACACCTCATTATACCTTACCTGATTTTAAGGCAGGTCTTCGTGGGGGCTGGGGGCTACGTTGACGGGGAGTACTTGGTTTCTCCTCGTACCATATTTCCCAAGAAGCTGTTCTCAGAGACCAGCACCGATTATCCCATCATGAGCACCCGGGATGAATCCCACACAAACGATGACTATACTCGGGCTCATATCGTGAACGGTGAGGGAGCCAGATCAGAGTATACTACCTTCCTGAAACACAGCATCACTAGCTACATATTGAGGGCTATAGAACAGGAGTATCTTGGGGATGTTCCTGAGATCGATTCACCGCTGGAGTCCAACAAGGCGATTGCAGTGAACCTTGATGGAGACTGGGTTGTGCCTTTGAAAGACGGGGGAGAGATGAGGGTCACTGATTATCTCAACGCATATTATCTTAGTACAGTTGAGGAGCTTTTCAGCGACAATTCGCCCAGTGATTGGGATAGAAAAGCGTTGAATGAGTTCAAGTGGGTGCTGGGGAAACTGGAAAATGGGCTAATAGAGAGCCTTGATAGCTCGGTTGAGTGGGTCATCAAGATGAGGCTTGCTGAGAATGCCCATGATTATGAGGTTGAGGAGGGTTTGAGCGAGGAAGAGGCTAGGTTAGCCCTTCTCAATCAGTATATGGCTGTCACTGATCCGCTCTATGATGAACTGGTTGAGGTGCATAAGATCAAGACCATCTTGTCTGAGGAAGCTGTGGAGAAAGCGTTCTATGAACCACCAATAGCGAGCCGTGGAACCCTCAGAGTAACACTAGCTCGGGAGTTCGAGGACGAGATAAAGACCATCAGCTGGTCATATCTGAAGTTAAGACCCAAGATCAGATATGAGCCATTCACATTCAATGAACTAGATGGCTGGACCGAGGAGAGGATACGGGAAAAAGTTGAGGAGATAAAGTCCGACATCATGCCCTGTTAGATAGCTGAGACAATGGGACTTGACTTGTCTCATGTAACAATGATATTGAATTTCCCGCAGTATAACAAAGGTTTCATTTGATTTTATTCTTTTTCTATGTTTGACACTATTTTTATACTTAAACAAACAATGTAAACATGATATAGTTGACAAAACGATTACTAGAAACTCTGCTGATCTGTTTACTGTCACTCAGTGGCTCAATTATGCCCGTAATATGTCAAATCCCTCCCTACACTGAAGAATATGGATGGGCTGGACCAACCTCGTATGGAATAGGCTGGATGACATACGATGGAAATATCACCAGAACAATAGGGTGGCTCGAAAAACTACACACCCCTGTACAGGTAACCGGAGACATCAGGATAAAAGACAACGCCACCCTCATCCTGAAAAACGTCAAGGTGAAATTCGATGAAAGCGACCGGCAAATAATAATGTACGATAACGCATCCCTATTGATAATTAATTCAATAATATATGGTTCAATAAAAGCGAATGATAATGCCTCAATAACCATGATTAATTCCACAATAAAGAAAACAATCACCCTAAACCAAAATTCATCTCTTAACGCATCAAATTCAAAGCTATCTAAATCACTATACTGCACAGTACATGGCTATAATCACACAACCGGAGGAATATCTGGATACCACGACTCAGATATCATAATGAGTAATTGTAAAGTAGGCTATCTCTGGTTACACGACAAATCAAGTGCTACAGTAGATAACTCGTTTATCTATTACTCATTCCCTGATGGAGGTAATCTCCACGTTAAAAACTCAACGATACAAACCCACCGAGAGAAAATAGAAAACCTAGAGTTAAGCCTCGTAATCCCCGTCTTTGAAAAATACAATGGAAGACTAGACTCATTCTTACCATCATCAGGAAGCGTATTTGATAATGTAACCCTTGTAGATGGATTATGGTTAAACACTAACCACTCAAACATCACGATAAGTGATTCACAGTTATACCTCATATTTTGTGAAAGAACCTCCGAAATAGCGTTAAATAACGTAACATTAACCAGAGTAACAGGTCAAACACTTGAAAGAGATTTATTTACACTATTCGTTGATAGATGTAATATTTCTCAGATAGATTCCATGGGAAACAATGACACTGTATATATCGATCACTCTAGAATCGGCTCAATTTCATTAAGACCCTATAATCTGGTTTTGGATATATCCAACAGTATAATAGATGATTTCCAGATGGATGATGTCTGGTTCAAACCTTTCCAAGCCCGTATCTCTCATACTACTATTGGGTTTTTCAGTCCGGGTCTTGGAAACGATGTGGCTAATGAGTACTATTTGCATAATGTTACATTACTAGATGGTTTAGGATTCAAAGTAGGTGCATGGGGTTCAACTGGTGGAATCGATCTTCATGGCGAAATACAGTTTGGAACTAGCTTCTCTGTTAATGATACTGTTGTTGATGGGTTTGCAGTAATCAATAGATATTATCCGGTTTTCGTTAATTCAGCAAGTGGACCGGTAGCAAACGTATCACTTGTCGCAAGTATTGGTAACCGCACTATCTGGTCAGGTGAGACTAGCAGAGATGGAATAGTAGAAGTCCCTGTGAGATATGTGAATATATTCAACCTTGTCAGACCCTACAACCCTTCAGGACCTTCTGTGATTATTGCCAATAATATTACTGAAGTGGTTTCTTTATCTTGGAATTATGGTGACGTTGAAGGCTCTACTGAATTGAATTTGTTGACAGATACCCCCATTGTTATTATGATAGTTGATGAGTCGAGTTATGGTAATCTGCTTGTTTTAGCAATTGTAGCAATAATTGTATTCTCAATAATATTCTATAAAAGAAGATAACTTTCATGTAACAAGCATATTCAGCGGATTATATCGAATATCTGAGTTGAACGTTTTCATGTTCTTAACCTGTAGTAAATATTATAGAGTATTCAGTGTATGAGTTGACATTGGCTTTTCGAGGACCCAAAGTTGATGGAACATAAGATACGAGGCGTAGAACACGAACTAGCAATGAACACCCAGCCACAGCTACCCCACAGATCACTAATCCACCTAGTAGGCATGGCTATCGAGGAACTAAAAAAGAAGGAACTGGTCTCACCAATCAAAGTAGAAGAGCCCAGACTGGACTACATGGCGTACAACGGCTTCAGAGTCTACGATGATATGAGCCACCTTGAGCTATCATCCCCAAGCTATAATCACCCATTGGAAGCTGTGATCTATGACAGAGTAGCCGAGTTATTCGGCTATTATGCTGTGAAGGGGCTAGGTAGCTACTTCAAGGGAATAAACGCCTACAAGAACAATGTATCCAATCAGAGGGAAAGCGTGGGCTGGAGGAGCAACGCATACTCTACCCACAGCAGTATACTGATGGATTTCCGGGTCTGTAATCTCGATGTCTGGGATCGATTGGAAAATGAACTTGTCCCATTCATGGTCGCACGTGTACCCATAACAGGGGGAGGGGACTAT
>CAZZFH010000006.1:0-19882 GCA_964653295.1 uncultured Candidatus Bathyarchaeia archaeon
CCAGTTAGCCCTATTCTGCTTGATGTATTCCCTGAGTCCTCCTGCTTCAAGTATCTCCATCATGAACTCTGGTACTGGTACGAACTCAAGCTCTTTCTCGCCGTTTACGATGATCTTACCCGCACTGATATCGATCTCAACGGTGTCGCCTGTCTTGATCTCCTTGCTCACATTGGGGCACTCCAATGCAGGAAGCCCAAGATTGGCTGCATTTCTATAGAAGATACGGGCATATCCTTCAGCGATAACCGCTGAAACACCGGAGTACTTCAACGCGATGGGTGCTTGCTCTCGACTGCTTCCCAGTCCAAAGTTGCGTCCACCGATGATCACATCCCCGGGTTGTACCTTCTTAACGAACTCCCTGTCGATGCCCTCCATGGCGTGTTTCGCTATCTCCTTCGGGTCAGTGAGTTCAAGGTATATTCCGGGTAGTATGAAGTCAGTGTTGATATCGTCGCCATAGTTCCATGCCTTTCCCTTCATGGTTAAACCTCCCTCGGGTCTGTGATGACCCCATACAATGCGCTAGCTGCTGCCGTAGCTGGGCTACTCAAATATACAAACGCCTCTGTGCTTCCCTGTCTACCCCTAAAGTTTCTATTGCTTGTGCTCAGGCTAACCTCACCTGGTGCCAGAATACCATGATTGCCTCCAAAACAGACACTGCAACTAGGGTTACACAGGACCGCTCCAGCGTCCATCAACTCTGTGATTATCCCTGCCTTGTTGGCTGCCTTGTATACCTCTGGGCTAGCAGGAGTAGCGATAACCCTGACATCCTTGCTAATCTTTTCGCCACCCAGTATCTCGGCTGCTACCTGCAAGTCTTCCAGTCTGCCATTGGTACATGATCCAATGAACACTTGGTTGATCTTTGTTCCAGCTACCTCAGTAACAGGTTTCACGTTATCAACTGCATGTGGGCAGGCTACCTGTGGCTCAAGCTTTGACCCATCAATCATCAGGGTCTGCTTATAGACAGCATCCTTATCACTGTAGACTGGTGTGTAATCGTGTTTGACCCTGCCCTCAAGGAACTTGAAGGTCTTCTGGTCAGGCATACAGATACCAGCCTTACCCCCCAGCTCGATAGCCATGTTACAGAGGGTCATTCTGGCTCCGATACTCATCTCACTGATAGTAGAACCCCTGAACTCCAATGCACAATAGGTCGCTCCATCAGCACCGATCTCCTTGGCTGATTTGAGGATAACATCCTTGCTCATCACACGTCTCTGAAGCTTGCCCTTTGCCTGAATCTTGATGGTCTCTGGTACCTTGAACCAGAGCTTTCCTGTTCCTATAGCTGCTCCCATATCAGTGCTACCAATACCAGTAGCAAAAGCACCATAGGCTCCATGGGTACACGTGTGGCTATCAGCGCCTACCATCAACATACCCGGGTAAACATGCCCGTTCTCGGGTATGATCTGGTGGCAGACGCCACTGTTGATATCATAGAAATGTTTGAGGTTCTGCTCCTTGGCGATCTCCCTACACTCCTTGTGCAGCGTCGCGTTTTGGATATTCGTGGCTGGCGCAATATGATCAAGCAGAATAGTGACCTTCTCAGGGTCAAACACCTGCTCGATATCCATGTCATACATGGCGTAGAACGCCAACGCCGCTGTTAACGCCGGCATGAAAGCAAAGTCAACCTCTGCCTTCACTATCTCCCCCGGCATAGCCTCTTCTACTCCAGCGTGGCTGGCAAGAATCTTCTGTGCGATAGTACTCATCGTTCTTCCTTCTTATCCAGTAACCTGTTCATGCCCTTGAGGATAGCCTCAACGCTAGCCATGACAGTGTCACCATGAACCGCGCTCGCCGTTATAGTTTTTCCGTTTTGCCTAACCCCTACCGTTACATCCGCGACGGCGTCTGTTCCACCTGTTATCGCCTTCATCATGAATTTCTCTAATGAGATATCCGCGAAGCCACCTACTACGTTTCTGATGGCGCTGATGGCTGAGTCAATAGGTCCGTTACCGATACCACTGCCAGTCATGGGTTTCCCGTCAACTATCAATGTCACGCTTGCTGTTGGTGTGATCGTGTTTCCAGTTACCACCAGTAGCTGCTGTAGCTTGACCCTATCCTCTACCCTTAGATTCATGACGTCCTTTGCGATAGCGTAAAGGTCGTTGTCTGTCAAGACCTTCCCTGTGTCCCCGATGGATTTCACCCTACGGGCGATGGTCTTCAACTGGTCTTCAGTGGGCTCGAAACCCATATCCTGTACCATCTTAAAGACACCATGGCGTCCAGCGTGTTTGCCTGCTGCGATTCTTGACTTCTTACCCACAAACTCAGCGTTAATTACCTCATAGTTGCCTCTGAATCCTAGTAAACCGTGTACATGTATGCCTGCTTCATGGGCGAATGCGTTATCTCCGACTATCGGGCTGTTCGGCGGATGGTAAACTCCGCTTAGACGTTCAACCATGCTACAGGTCTCAGCTATTTTCTGGTAATTAATCCCAGTATCAATACCATATTGGGCAACCAAGGCAACAGCAACCTGTTCAAGACTAGTATTACCAGCACGTTCACCCAAGCCATTTACACATACATGAATCTGCTCGGCACCAGCCTCAACCGCGGCGAGACTGGACGCAACAGCCTGACCCATATCATTATGGGCGTGGGCGCTCAAGGGTGTATCAACAGCGGTTTTGAGATCCTTGAAGAACTCGTAAGTTATTCTCGGCGTCATCACCCCGACGGTGTCAGGGATGTTGAGCATCTCAGCGCCAGCCTCAGTAGCTGCGATGCATATCTCTTTCAGATACGCCATATCGGTCCTCGTAGCATCCTGCGGACTATACTCAACCCTTACACCATGGTCCTTTGCGTACTCGATTCCCTCGATAGTCTGTTTCATAACCTCTTCTCGGGTGGTGTTCATCATGTGTTTGATGTGGAGATCGCTTGTGCTGATGAAAATGTGAATATAAGGTACATCACAGTCAAGGGCACGGTCAATATCGCTCTTCAGTGGACGAGCAAGGGCACAGATGGTGGAATCAAGTCCAAGACCAGCTATCCGTTTGACCGCCTCAGTCTCACCGGGGCTTGTAATAGGGAACCCTGCCTCAATCTTTGGGACCCGTAATTCATCAAGCTGGCGGGCGATCATAATCTTCTCGTCTATCGTATAGGTGACGCCGGGCATCTGCTCGCCGTCCCTTAGGGTGGTGTCGAATATCAAGACCTTTTTCGGTAGGTTTAGCTCGATATTCGGCTTATATGTGCTCATGTAGAATTCGTTATCACTCAATGTGGTGCACCAGTTTTATGACACATCTCAATAATCGGTTATAAGCGATTTGTGTAACAACAATTACACATAGTGATAGTTTTTAACATAAAAAAGTTAAAAAAGATGATTAAAGGTTCATGTTTAATACATCACGTTGAACAAGCAAGTAGATCAAGATGGCGCTGATAACAAGTTCAGGAAGCATATAGCCCCCATTGTAAACAGCGCTATAGATCACTGGGCTCATCCCTTCAGGAGCATACATCCCGAAGAACACCACTCCACTTATGAAGTGACATACAAACCTCCCAGCCATACCGAGTACGACACCTATGATAGGCTGCTTCTTGAATAGTCCTGCTAATCCAAGCACACCGAATGCAAGTGGATAATCTAAAAACATCCCGACTGGGCTGTAAAACCAGCCATCAAGGAACATCTGGACAAATCCATAGATAACACCAGTAACTACGCCTACTTTTACGTCTCGCCTAAATGAGATTAATAAAATGGGCACCATGCTTCCCAGTGTTACAGAACCACCATACGGCATGCTGAATATCTTGATGTAACTTAGAACCGTTGAGAGTGCTATGGCGATAGCAATCTCCGCTAAAACTCTTGTATCGAAATTTCTATTATTCATTTCTTTTTTCCTCCGCCAGTATTACCTGGATCAGGTTCAAAGGGTCGACGCGTTTGCGTGCCTCTCAGCCAGACTGCATGTCCAGCTCCCCTTCACACTCAGAGCCATAGCTAACCGATATAAACTTTACCAGAAACTATGAAAAAAAACTCAACGAATAACCTAGATAGCCTTGATGATAATAACTCCGCATTTATCACTGGGCTCAACGAGTCTATCATCAACTTCCTGGTTTGCCGGATCTGAGTTCAAAGTACCTTTAGCATCAATGATAGAATAACCTGATTTATTGAGAAGCGCTGATACTTGATCTAACGAGAAAAGATTAGCTTGTCTAAACACAGGGTCTCCATTCTTACCTATGTTACGATAAAGTTCACCCCAGCTACTATCCGAGTTGATGAAAAGAATGGTTAGAGTTGCATCATGTTTACCAATTTTTTTTGTTTCTTTGAACAAATCATAGGGTTCATCAAGAAACTCCAACACAGTAACCATGTAACTAAAGTCAATTGAATTACATCGAATAGGCAGCGAGTCCCCGACCCCGAGTATGCATGGTAAATCACGATTCCTTGCTTTCTTCATCATCTCGACCGATGGGTCTAGACATAGAATGCTTCTATTTACAGTCGTCAGGGCTTTCGTGAATACCCCTGTTCCTGCACCGATCTCTATACCTAGGCCTTTTTCTGGGATCAGTGATTCAACTGCGTTTTTTTCTGCTTGGAAGACTTGTTTCCCTTGAGGGTGTTTATACCAGTCATCATAGAATCCCGCAACTGTGTTGAATGCATCTATTTTTTTATTCACTTTTCACCAACTTTTCAATCAAATCAACCAAGACTCCGGGGTTGCTTCCAAGGATGGTAGTCGTAGGTTCAACCCCGAAATCACCAGGATGAATATACGCATCACATAACCTATCAGAACTTCTAAGGTGAATAGCTACGGGACATCCATCGCCTTCGATCTTTGAAGGCAGTATTGTAACATCAAGACCGAGTGATTCTAGTTTCTCTTCGATATCATTCCCACCTCTAATATTTATGGCGCTTCGCTTGGATGAATCCATTTTCATTGCTTCGATAACAACGGAGGATAGGAATCTAGAGGCTCCATAAGCCACTTTACCACAACTCAGTGGCTCACCCATTGATTTAATGATGCGCCCACTCAATCCAGCTACCTCATCCAAATTACAGGCGTTTGGTTTAGCGTAGATTATATTCATGCCAACCTCTGGTATCAAACGAACCAAATTTTTAATACTTATTAATCGTTCAACTGCATCCTTGATTTCATCAATTATACTATCTTTCTGGGTGAAACGACCATAAATTTCGTCAATGTCGATACGATCTAGTTCGTTTATCTGTTGTCCATCAAACCATAAGCCCGGTTTGGCTGTGATTACACCTATCTCAGTACAGGGAAGATCTAAACTAGTGCATTTTTCCTTTATTTCTTCAACCGAGTTCTCTTTGGTTACGATTATTACCGCGCTATAGCTCGGGGCTCTCATAATATCCCCCGCTAGCTTTTCTGCTTCATCATACAATGTTACGCCTTTTGAGGATATGTCCAATCCAAAGCCATTGCTTGTAGATATCTCAAAGAGAGCACCCTTTACTCCCCCCTCAGAAACATCGTGAATCAGTTTCACTCCCGATACTTTTTGTAAAGCAAGTATAGCTGGGAGGGGGGTAAAGGACCGCCATTCTTCAAAACACTCACCTCTCGATAGCTTGTCTAACCAGACTGCTTCGCCTCCTATTTTTCCGACGAGACAAACCTTATCTTCGGGTGATATGTTTTCTGGAGTGATTTTTCTTTCACCAATGCAAGTCGCTGTGAGCAGTGGTAGTTCAAGACCATAATATGTTGCAGTCTGACCGGCAGTAATTGTAACCCCATATTTCCGAGCCTCATCCCCCAGACTCTTTACAATGGTCTTGAGTTCCTCTTCCGTGGTCTTCAAGGGTAGATAGATACCTGAAATAAGGTTACTTGGCTTTCCGAATTTGGAAGCCACGTTGCTGGCTGAATAGTGAAAAGAGAAGAATCCTAGGGCTTCAATTGGGACGCCGATGCTTGGGGCATGAGCGATCACGATGTTTCCGCTGAGGTTGGTCGTTGCACCGTCTAGTTCAATGGCTTTCTCAATTGGAATATATGGTAGTACACTTCTGTTGAACACTTTACGTGATATCTTTCCAAGTCCAAGCACTCCAGTCATCCTTGTATCCTCAATACTTCTCATATTAGCCTATAAATCCCGAGCCTCTTACGGACAGCCGCGATCACTCCAATAGCCACTGGAATGAACACCACATCAACTATAGTAGGTAGCACTGTTAATGCAACTCCCCAGCCAAACAGGTACCAGTCCAATACGAAGAAGCCAACGGTCTCAAAGATCACTCCGATCACCATCGCCAATATCTCCCACATGGAAACCGTCGAGGTTTCTGGTTCCTTCCGCATCCTAACTAGGACGCTTATGATTCCTGCTTCTAAACCACGCACAAGCATGGCTCCGAAGACAAACACGATTGGGAACCCAAAGGTCATAACCTTGTAACCGGTGCCCAGCATCATAGCGAGGGCAACGATAACGATGGCAGTCACAGGGTCAACCAGTACTCCCAACGTGTATGTGAGCACTGGCGAGAGATCGTACTCTGCCAACGGCTGTGGCATTGGTATCATAATTAGGTTGGATAGGGTTGTTAAAGCCGCCATTACGGCTATAAACGCGATTCGTCCCGAGGTTGATTTCAATCTTTTTTCCATTACATCACCTTCGGGGGATGGAATTTCGCTGAGAATCTTATTCCCTTCGCCAGCATTATCTGGATCAGGTTCAAAGGGTCGCCCCGTATTGGGCCTCTCAGCCGGGTTTTCCCAGCTCCCCTCAATCTTTGAGACATGGAATTAAATATAAAAGGTTTTCAACAGACTCGATTGTTTTCATAAATAATGCAATTAAGATGCGACAATCACATTAACAGGGTTAGCGCTTATATATTCAGGGCTTCAAGAATTGAGTGAACCATATGGCAATTACTTTGACTACTGACATGATTTTGGGTATTGGTGCACTCATCGTCGCCGCTGTGGCTATATTTATGTTCATGAGGGCAACCGGCGGAGTCAACAAGCCAACACGAGACGAAGAAGCATATGACTCTAAGCCAGTTACAGTTAAAGTAGAGTCGAAGAGCGTTAGGGTTCCAGATCTCCCAACAGTAACAAAGCGAACAGAGGTGGATCAAGCAAGGACTCAGATTAGAACACTCACCTTGCAACAAGAGATCCTAAGCATGGTGATGAAGCGCCTCTTTGAGGCAGAGGATAATGGCGAGATCAACCGGGATGAACGTGAACGCCTTAGCAAGAACTATGAAGCCGAGATGCAGCAAGTAACCGAACTCCTCAACAAAGCCGAGCTTATAGTGAGCCTCAACGAGCTGGAGGAGATTAGAACCAACATAATTGAACAGTTCCAGCAGACCTTGACTAATACTCAGAGCCAGATAGATCTCATAATTAAGGAGCTGAACATCAGGCAACCTGAACCCGAGCCAGAGCCAGAGCCTGAAACCCCCAAGCCGACTCCGAGAAGACGAAGACCTAGACCTCAACCTCAAGAAGAGGAACCTGAGGAAGAGCCTGAAGAAGATGAAGAGAGAGATACACAAAGAAGAGATACTGTTGAGGATAGACTCGATAAACTTAAACAGGATGTGTTGAAGGAGCTAGAGGAGTTAGAGCGCTTGGAGCTGGAACAATGAGCTGGAGACAGGAAGCAAAGATCAAGGCAGCCGAGAAAGTAGTCGAACATGTCAAGGATGATATGATTATCGGCATCGGTAGTGGTTCAACCGCTGCAGAAGGCATCAGGATTCTTGGAGATAAAATCAGGAACGGGGAGATTCGGGGAATTAGGGCGGTCCCCACAAGTTATCAAGCTATTCAGGAAGCTGTTAAAGCCCAGATTCCATTAACCACATTGGACGAGTACCCGGTTCTCGATTTCGGTTTTGATGGGGCAGACCAGATAGACCAAGAGCTCAACGCCATAAAAGGCGGAGGAGGAGCACTCCTCAGGGAAAAAATAGTCGCCAGCTGCTGTAAAGAGTATATCCTGATAGCAGATCAGACCAAGGTGACTGATGTTCTTGGCAGGGATCAACCCGTATATCTTGAGGTTTATCCAATGGCTGTTGCCCCGGTCTCTAGAAAGCTGAGAAACATGGGGGCAAAGCCAAATGTTAGGCAGGCTGTTGGTAAACTAGGTCCTGTTGTGACTGATAATGGTAATAATCTGATTGACGCGGATTTTGGTCCAATCCATAACCCGGGATACTTGAACGCGAGATTACACTCTGTGCAGGGGGTTATGGAGACAGGGTTATTCATCGGCTACTGTAAAATCGCCTATATTGGTACTCAGCACGGTGTTAAGACCATGAGCAGGTTCTAGCCTATACCCAAAATTGTAAATAGGCATAGAATTGAACCATCAACGATAATATTGACCACAGTTCGTAAGGCAAACATAGATGATGAGTCTAGGATTTTCGATTTATTCAGCAGGTTAACTTCAAGGCAACGAACAGACCAGTATCGAGTAGACCAGAAAACAGGTCACCAAATATTCCATAGAATTATCGAGAATCCCACCTTGGGCATTATCTTGGTTGCTCAGGAGGGAGATACGATTCTTGGTGTTATCTCATTATCATATCCTATCGCTATTCGCTGTAGTGGACCGTATGCACGAATTGAGGAATATATTGTGGATGAGTCCAGCCGTGGCAGAGGAATCGGGGGAATGCTTCTAGAGGCGGCTATCAAGGAGGCTAGAAACATGGGTTGTTTTGATCTTCAGGTGAATAATCCAAGCGATTTGGGGCGTCCTCTGTATAATAAGCAGGGTTTTGAGGATGGGGGCGAGTATATTCGTCTTAAACTCTGATATAGCAAGTTTTTAGAGCCCACTGGATACCTGTATCATATGTCTTTCGCTGATCTTGTTATCCAGAATGGACCAGTAATCACAATGGACCCCAATAGGGGCATTGTTGAAGCTATCGCGGCTAAGAATGGGAAAATAATCGCCGTCGGAAGTAAACCCGAGGTAAAAAGGCTCATTGGGCCAATGACTGAGAAGGTTGATCTGCATGGTAGAGCCTGTACTCCGGGTCTGGTGAATACCCATGATCATTTTCTTGAGCATGGTATCTCTTCAGCTTTTATCGTTGATATCAGGTACCCTAAAGCAAAGAGCATCAAAGAGATACTCAAACTCCTAGAAATGAAGGTAAAAGAATCACCCAAGGGACAATGGGTTCTCGCCCACGTATGGGACGAGACACTCCTCGAAGAGAAGAGATTTCCAACAAAATATGATCTTGATAAGGTGAGCCCAGATAACCCGGTCTACATCAAACGAGTCTTCCAGATGGGCGTAGCCAACAGCAAAGCACTGGAATTAGCGGGAATAACCAAAGACACTCAAGATCCTGAGTTTGGAGTAATAGAGAAAGATGAGAACAGCGAAACCACAGGATTACTTCGGGGAAGAGCGACACAACTCATCACCGACATTATCCATTGGAGTCTGGAAGATAAGCTCAAGGCAATCCAGCAGGCGTGCAGTGATTATCACTCTGTTGGATTCACTACTGTAATCGAGCCGGGATTACTGGCAGATAACATAGAGGCGTTCAGGGAGAGCCACCGCAGGGGCGATCTGACCCACAGGGTTCAGATACAGATAGGATTCCTCATGAGCCTCAAGGAGACCCAGTGGGCTGTTGATAACTATGTGGTGGGTGGTGATGATTTGCTCAGGATCACTGGCCTCAAGATGGCTGTGGATGGAGGTGTGGGTCCACGGACTGCATTGTTCTATCAGGGTTACTTGGATAAACCCGATGTCTATGGTAACCAGATGGTCACACAGGATGAGTTGAACAATATGGTGGAGCTGGGGCACAGGAACGGGTTCCAGATAGCCATCCACGCGATAGGCGATAAAGCCATAGACATCAGCATGAACGCCTACGAGTACGCCCAGAAGACGAGCCCAAGACCCGACCCACGCCACCAGATAGTACACTGTTACTTCCCAACTGAGAAAGCCAAGAAACAGATAGTTGATCTTGGTGTAATGGTGAATACACAGACACCCTTCTTCTATTTCCTAGGCGAGAGCTTCCTCGAGGCTATTGGAGAAAAGAGGTGCAGAGAGTGTATGCCCGTTAAAACACTAAATGAGCTGGGTATACCTGTAGGCATCAGCCATGATGCAACGGTTACTCCCCCACTGCCAAACATTGGGATATATGCCTCTGTTACAAGGAAAACAATAAAGGGCAAGGTTTTGGGCACAAATGAGGCGGTTGACACCAAAACAGCCCTCGAGTTCTATACCAGTTCTGCTGCCAAGCATTGCTTCATGGAGGACAAGATTGGGAGCATTGAGGTGGGCAAATACGCTGATTTAGCTGTCTGGAACTTTGACCCATTGGTGGCTGACCCTGAAAAACTGGTGGATTGGAGATGCCAGATGACCTTTGTTAATGGGAAAAAGGTCTATGATGGTGGAACCCCTTGACCAAGCCACCTATAATCGATAGCCACGCCCATTTCTTCCCCAAGAAATATCTCAAGACATTGGATGAACTGGGTATCCATTTTGGACAAACCCTTGGACCCAAATTCACCACGATATCTCCAAGACTCATTGACATGGATAACGCGAACATATCAATGCAAGCTGTAAGCATAGCTGTTCCTGGAGTCAACATGTCCACGAAGGAAAACGCAGTAAAGCTCTTTGATCTTGATGAGAATAACGTTTAAAACATTGTTGGGGTGCATAGTGTTTGGCTGTCGGGTTCTCCTAGCCTGGTAGGGAGCTGGCCTGCTAAGTCAGTGCGGTCTCCGCACATGGGTTCAAATCCCATACCCGACGCCATTCTCAACTAAAGTGATATTATTACTTTGTCAGCTTTTTTACCGGACATTTCGGTGATGTCTATTCTTCCTATGTAGACCTTGGCTATGCTGCTGGGTTTGACTTGGTTCTCTATGATGGCTGCAGGGTCGTTGTCGAGGTGCTTGATCATGGTTACAATGGCGTGTTTCTTCTCATCAGAGTCTTCAACGAAGGAGACTGTTCCACTGAACTGTGTCGTATGGTATAGATGGTCGCAGCTCCCATGCTGATACCCAAAGTCAATCAAGGCCTGACCCCACACAGATGGGTTCATGCGCAATATATCCAGTTTCTTGCCTTCCCTTGCACAGTGGAAATAGATGCAGTTTTTCTCCAAATCATAGCCGTGACTCAATGTGGCTATGTATGGCTGGTTATCGCTGCAGAGAGCAAGGGTGATGTACTCTGCCTCCATGAGTGGTTTTACTAATTCATCCTGTTCAGCGACCTGTTTATCTCTGCGACGCATGTGATAGCTTGGCATACTGGAGAATTGGTTTGAGTGGTTAAAGGAGTTTACCGCGGGATTCCCTGAAGGCTTTGATGAAGTCATCAATCTGCGTTATATCCTATAAATTCTAACGGTTTATCGTGTCTTTTGATATTTGATGGACTAAATGTTATACATTGTCTCGTATACTTTGAGGGTATGAAGGTTGATGATTTTCTCGTTGAGCGTTGGATGAATACCTATGAGTACAATGTTGAGGTGAATCTCGCTGAGACCTGTGTGGAGCCATTCACTCTGAGAGAGTATCTTGAGTTTGTTGATGCAACTGATTTCTTCGAAAAGTTTCAGGAAAAAGCATTGACCTATGGCTATATCGAAGGATATTCCAAGCTCAGAGAAGGCTTATCCAAACTATACAATGATGTTAACCCCAAAGACATACTGGTAACAGGTGGAGCCATCGAGGCGAACTTCAACAGCTTCTACAGCCTAATCGAACCCGGGGACACCATTGTAAGCGTATTCCCAACATATCAGCAACTATTCAGCGTACCCAAGGGGTTCATGGCTGAGGTTAAGCTGTTGAGGCTCAGACCCGAGAATAATTGGTTACCTGATCTGGATGAATTGAATGAGCTAGTCGATGATAAAACCAAGATGATTATCCTCAATAACCCCAATAACCCCTGCGGCAGCCTCATGAACAAATCAACCCTCAAGGCGATATGCGATATAGCAGAAGACGCTGATGCCTATGTTCACAGCGATGAGGCTTATCGTGGGCTCTATTTGGACCCAAAGGATAGCACCCCTTCTATCGTGGACTTGTACGAGAAGGGCATAGCTGTAGGTAGCTTCAGTAAACCATTGAGCCTTACTGGGTTAAGACTGGGTTGGATCACAAGCAACAGCGATGTCATCTATCAATGCATGCGCCACAGGGACTATACCACCATCAGCAAAAGTATGCTGGACGAGGAACTCGCTGCATTAGCCATGCCATATCTGGATAAGATCTATGAGCGAAACAATGGGATAATCCGGGAAAACCACAAAATATTGGATGACTGGATAAGAAATGAGCCCAATATAAGCTGGGTACCACCCACCGCAGGCAGCGTTGGCTTTATGAAGCATCACTTGGATACATCTGCTGAGAAGATTTGCTTGGACCTGATAGAGGAGAAGAGCACATTCCTTGTACCCGGTGACTGCTTCGAGCACCCTGATCACATCAGGATAGGGTATGGTAATAACAAGGAGATCATCAAGGAAGGCTTGAAACGGTTCTCAGATTACCTCCTAAACCATTGATGAATCCCCAATATTGGTTTTTGGTTATATTTAAATAATCGTTAGCAGTCTAAAACTCGAAGTGGAACATATGATTGGCTTAATTTACTAGGGTCCCTGACTCAACCAGACGTTCCCCTAATAATTGCACACAACAAAGGTGGGCTTATTGTCACATCAAATCCAGAAAATCAAATCCGTATTACACGGAAACCTCGGCACAATGATAGTCAGCTCTGCACTCTGGTATCTCTCAGGGAATCTGACAGCCCCATTCTACGCCCTATATGTGCTAGAATTAGGAGGCGACTACGCCATGATTGGCAAAATACTCGGAGCAGCTGCCCTAGTCAAGATAATACCAATACTCGTTGGAGGATACCTCACAGACAAGATCGGTCGAAAAAAGATACTCTACACCATGACATACCTACTAGCCTGTGTAGCGTTAATCAGGGCATTCGCGCCAGACTATAGATTCTTAGTAATCGCAGCTGTACTTGAAGCATTATTCATGGGGTTAAGAGAACCCTCATTAGCATCAATAATCGGCGACTCAACAACCCCAGAAAACAGGAGTCTTAGCTACGCGTTATGGTTGATAGGACCAAACCTCGTTGGCGTCCTTTCACCCTCAATATTCGGGGTGGTAATGGATCGCTATGGGTTACGAGTAGCCATGATGTGGGGATATATCGCCATATTCACATTGGGCACAGTCTCGGCGTTCATGCGGCAAAAATACATCAAAGAGACCCTAACCAACGGAGAAAATGCATCAATCGAGAGAAACAGCTTCAAAGAACTACTGGGCAAATTCAAGGAAACCATCCAGAGCCTAAACAAGCAAGCAGGCACATTCATAGCCATCGATCTAATATTCACAATATCCCTTGGGTTGGCTGAGCCATACTTCGTTACATACGCTACGGATAGCCTCAGCATCACAGGGGCTCAGTGGGGGTTCATCATGAGCCTCGTGACCTTGATCCATTGCGCAGCATTGCTTATTGTGGCGTCGCCATCTGATGAGCGTGGTAGAGTGCGGTTCGTACAGGCTTCAATGATCTCTTGGCCAATATCGTACCTGTTATTCATTAACAGCGGGAGCTATCTGCATTTGATGCTAGCAAGAATAGGCGTAACCCTAGCCGCAGCAGTAGGTCAACCTGCTTGGCATGCCTTGTTTACGGATTATTGCCCTAAGGAGCATAGGGGCAGGTATCATGCGATGCTTGAGATAGTCTGGAGTCTACTGTATGGTGGCGGCAATTATCTCGGAGGGTTGCTCTACCAGAACAATGGGATAAAGGCTCCATTCCAAATCGCCATGATTTTAATGGCAATAGGTGGAGCCTCCTCACTGTTCTTGCTCAAAGAACCCCAGCATAAAGAGAGCTAACCTACTCTCGTTTAACTTATAGACTCGATCTGGCTTGATACAGGTATGCTAGTCGAAAAACAGTATCAACATGAGAAATTATCATTAAACTACGCTGAGGGACCAGATAATGGTCCGCCAATATTATTTCTTCATGGCTTGACTGACCGTTGGCAGTTCTTCCAACCCGTGATGCCCTCTTTGACCCAGAGATGGCACGTATACGCCCTCGACTTCAGGGGTCACGGAAAGAGCAGCCACTCACCCCCATACCGATACCTTGACCACATCAACGACACCATTGACTTCATCGAGAAAGTAATCGGTGAACCTGCATCTATCTATGGCACAGCATTAGGTGGTATGGTCTCATTGATGGTGGCTGCACGTAGACCAGACCTAGTCAATGCACTGGTTTTCGGTGACGCAAACATCAAACTAGAATATGTGCGCAAGGTCATGCAGGATTATCACACATTCTGGGCTGGATGGGAGAAGCTAGCCAGTCACCCGGCTGAACTGGAGGCGTATGTTCAGATGGTCTCGGATATGCCCATAGATATCCCTTGGAGGGAGCCCGGGAAATATGGTGATGGGCAAGACTATGTTACTGTGTTGAACAAGGCGCTTTATCTGAGGAATCTTGACCCAAGGGTATTGACTCCTTGGGCTAATGGTGGCGCCGATGACATTGTATTCGAGGAAGTAGCCACTGGCTACAACGCTGATGAGATAAGAAACATCAAGTGCCCTATACTGTTTATCCAAGCAAACATGGAGAAAGGCGGTATACTGGCTGACGATGAGGTTGAGTATGCCCTTGAAAGGATACCCCAAGCAAAACACATCTACATGCCAATGTATGGGCACAACCTTGGATGCTACTCATGGGAGATCGGTCCACTCCTCAGAGTATTGCACACCTTCCTTGAGGCTCATAGAGCCCTATAAATAGCCTAATTCCTCTACTTTATCTGATGTTTTTTGTCTATTGAACGAGACGCCAAAGAGAGAAATGAAGTAATTGAGATTTTGAAACAGTAGCTCAAGACAGAGGGAGAACTCATAGGTCTCTATGAGTAGCATGAGCGAGAGACCGATAACAAGGCTATGAAGAGGCTGATGCAGATGTATAGACTGGATAGCCAGCGGCACATCAACATCATTCAGGCAGCCATCGAGATCATACAGGGCGAAGAAGTATTCATAGAAGATAGGGCACCCTTAGCGGAGACCTTGAAGCAGCATCTTGAGCTTGAGAAAGAGGCGTTGGATAACGCGAA
Organism: uncultured Candidatus Bathyarchaeia archaeon; assembly: GCA_964653295.1. GTDB lineage: Archaea > Thermoproteota > Bathyarchaeia > TCS64 > TCS64 > RBG-16-57-9. The sequence continues at coordinate 15,332 of CAZZFH010000006.1, forward strand.
CAAGATTCTCAACAAGACATGGGTTGAGGAGAACAAGGGCTTGAAGAGGTTACTTGAGCTCTGGAGAGATGATGAGAGACGACACCATAAGGGGCTCAAGGATTTGACAGAGAAACCCTGCTTCCGGTTGGGTAACAATGATATGGTTGCCTTGTTCAGGGGCGAGAATTCCTTGAGGAGCGTTACCGGAGAGCCAAGGAGTTCAAGGCCAAACAGAAGGAGTAATTCTTCTATTTACTACATTTTCCCTGTTTTTTGTCCTATTTACGATTAGCCGATAATATTAAACCCTCAACCAGTATCTATATCAGGGAATCAAATATGAGTATGAAAGATCGTTTCCAAGGAAAAGACTATCTTACCCTCATGGACTGGAAACCAGAAGAGATCAAATACATTCTCGACGTATCCGCTGACTTCAAACGCCAAAGAATGATGAAGCAGCGCCACGAAAACCTAGCAGGCAGAACCATCGCCATGGTATTCGAGAAACACAGCACAAGGACCCGCTTCAGCTTCCAAGCCGCCATCGCCCACCTAGGCATGCAGAGCTTCTACAGTACACCCCAGACTATGCAGCTTGCAAGGGGTGAACCCATTAAAGACACAGCTAGGATTCTGGACAGGTACTGTGATGGATTAGTAATCAGGACATATGGTCAGGATATCGTTGAGGAATACGCTGCATACATGGACAGCCCAGTAATCAACGCATTAACCGACCTAACACACCCATGCCAAGGACTCGCAGACATGCTTACTATGCGTGAGCATAAGGGCAAGCTCAAGGGATTGAAAGTAGCATATGTGGGTGACCCGTGGAACGTATGTCAGAGCCTGATGGTTGGAAGTAGCTTGATGGGTATGGATATGTATGTAGCCATACCCAAAGGATGGGCTCCAAACGAGAAGATCACCAAATTCGCTATGGAGAACGCCGCTGATCGAGGAACCCAGATGGTAATCACAGATGACATCGAGGAAGCCTTCGGTGGAGCAGATGTCGTCTACGCAAACACTTTCCACAGCATGGGGCACAAGGATATTGAGGAGAGGAAGAAGGCGTTCGCCAAGTATCAGGTCAATGATGAGACGCTGGCTTTGGCGGATAAGCACGCCATCTTTATGCACTGTCTACCAGGTTACCGTGGTGAGGAGATGACTGATAGCGTCATCGAGGGACCACAGAGCGCGGTGTTTGATGAGGGCGAAAACAGGATGCATACAGAGAAAGCCGTGCTGGCTCTCTTCATCCAATAATTTCTTTTTATTACATACAATTCTTTATTTCACCAATTTTCATATTGATTAATTATGCGGCTGAATCCCTATGTGATGGTTGGCGTCCTTGCCTACGGGTTATTGGTCGTATATTGTCCCGTTGACATCGAGCCAATGCCAATATCACAGCATGGAGACCCGGTTTTTAACTGCAAAACCATTGATGAATTATATAATGCTTCAAATCTCATAATCCGGGGTATACCAACTAGCCTTGAAATATATTATCAAAACGTTCCCCATCAAATATACACCATTGAGGTCTCAGAAGTCTACAAGGGCAACTGTGAGGACACTATCCAGGTCGAGACATTCAACTATGGGCTACTCAACAAACATACTCCAAGTTACTCAGAGGAGAAACTAGAAACATGCGAGGTTCTCCTTTTCTTGACGAAAAGCAGTTACTCCGTGACGGTGATTGATATTAACCGAGGCTATTTTGTCATAGATGGGGATAACGTAACCAGTATTGGAGTCATCGATGAAGATTTCAGGAGCGTAACAAATGGTCTCCATCAAACCATGAACTGGGACGAGTTCAACAAAAACTATCTGGAGAAAAATTAAGATGAAAAAACAGTATCTGATCGTGTTCTTCCTCATATTATCAATCTCTCTTCCCATCATCGGTCTTGAATCCCAGACAAACAATAGCAGCACAGGGCTACCAAGAGGAATTGATGACCTGTATAACCTCTCAAGCCTTATTGTTAGAGGGTCTTTCATCGACTTGGGAGGAGATTCAGACCTTGTCTCAATTCATGTAAACGAGACCTACAAAGGAGAATGCGGGGAATACGTCTCAATCAGGAGGCTGGAACTTCAGAATCTAGCTCCAATCGAGGATAATGATTGCATAATCTTCCTAGGACCACTGGGAAAAATATACATAATAACAGGAACATGCAATGTTTACCACATTGTGGATGGTCAAGTCTTCAACAACGTTGAACGCAACAGCGACTCTGAGTCTCCCTTTTCTGTAAACGGGATGCCTCTAGAGGATTTTATCGCAGAATACTTGACTCGTTGACAAATACCAGTTAATTTATCTACGGTGGTTACCTAATGGTTCCGTTTTGAGTTTAATACGCGAGCTGCAGGAACGTTTTGCTTTCATGAAGGGCAACCTAACCATCTTGACCATACGTCAAGTCGTTGGTATGTTCTTCCGCAGGATGGTCCTCAGCTACGCAAGCCTCTTCGTATTAGCTGTGGGTGGAGATGAAAGCCAGATAGGTATCATAAACAGCCTACGACCCCTAGCGGGCTTACTTATGTTCCCCATATCAGGCTATCTTGCAGATAGAACGAGCCGTGTAAAACTCATCGCCTTGGCAGACCTTCTCTCAGCCATAACCATGCTCTGTTATGTTTTTGCCCCAAGCTGGGAGTGGATAGCCATGGGTTCATTATTGCAGGGTTTCATGGTATTCTCTTTCCCACCGACTTCTGCTATACTGGCGGATAGTCTTGACCCCAGAAACAGGGGTGTAGGGATAGCGTTGATGAATACATTAGCCAATGCGGTAGCTATGTTCAGCCCATACATCGCAGCTATAGTTCTTCAGATATACAGCGAGGACATGGGGATGCGAATACTCTACGGGCTATTAGGGCTCCAATTCGTCTTTAGCGCCATACTCGTTTATAGAAAACTAGAAGAGACCACAAAACCAGACCCTTCTACTCCCATGCCTGGATTGGGCGCGATCCTCCGAGAATCATACAGCGGTATTCCTGAACTCTGGAGAAATATGAGTCTGAGTGTCAAGGCTTTGGGGCTCGTGGTCTTGATGGGTTTCATAGCCAATGGTGTCGCTAGCCCATTTTGGGTAGTCTACGCAACCGAGGTAATTGGTTTATCCAACATCGACTGGGGTGTCATATTGCTATATGAATCGATATTGAAGGTAGTATTGACGATTCCAAGCGGTGTCCTAGCTGATAGAGTAGGAAGAACAAAGACTCTCCTAGTCGCAGTAATAATCAGCCTAATATCCCTACCAAGCCTAATCTTCGCCACAGGGTTCAGGGGCGTCCTATTGGTAAGGCTTGGCGCAGCGTTGGCTGGAGCCATGTTTATGCCAGCTAGCACAGCACTTCTGGCTGATTATGTTCCTAGAAATATCCGTGGGCGGGTCATGGCTGCTATTGGTGGGGGTAGTGTGCTTATTGGGGCGACTGGTGGTGGTACTGGTGGTCCCGGTATGGGGTATCTGTTTACTATCCCTGTGATTATTTCATCTCTCGCTGGTGGTGTTCTTTACTCTTTGAACCCGGCTTATCCTTGGATCGTTACCGCTGCAACATGTGTTATACAGATTTTAGCAGTCTTTTTCTTTATCAAGGAGCCGAAAATAGTCGAGCAATAACGCTACAAGGCTCTGTATTATTACAAAGGTTTTTTAATGTAAACCAGTCAATGTCACGGGATACTAGAACAATAGTACCAGGTAGACAATTGTGGCCTCTATACTCAAAGAAGTATTCTCAAACCGAAACATCCTCGCCATCGGAACAACAAACATGCTTTACCAAGTATTCAACGCACTTTGGGAGACATGGTGGAGCCTATACCTTATGGAAGTATTGAACACACCTATTTCCATCGTTGGACTACTTGCAACTATTCAGAGCACAAGCCAGATACTATTCCAGCTACCCGGTGGCATACTCGCCGACAAGATCGGTAGAAAAAAGGTGATAATATTCGGAACCGCGATACGTACCATCGCGCCTGCGATTATGTATTTTGCTGATTCTTGGCAGATGGTGGCACCTGGAATGGTGTTGATGAGTGTCGCAAGTCTCTATGGTCCAGCGTTTAACGCTGTGATATCAGAAAGTTTACCCCAAGAGAAAAGGGGCTCTGCATTTGGCGCATACAGGATGTTTACCTCGATTCCTCAGATATTCATGCCCGTTGTGAGCGGCTACTATATCAGCATTATAGGGATGGAGAAAGCAGTTAGACTAGGTTTGCTAATGTTCACTGTAGCAATGGTGATTGTGACTGTTGTACGCGCTATAGTATTGAGAGAAACATTAGACCCAAAGGAAGGCGCATCACAAAGCACCACAAACATACGGGAACTGCTAAAAACCTTCAGAGCCCAGCCTAGAACTGTTTATGCGATGCTTGCAGTAGCTGTAATCGGAGGTTTTGCACAGCGTATGACTTGGGCTTTCCTCGCTCCATACGCAATACAGGTAGCTGGGTTGTCTGAGGCACAGTATGGTACACTTCAATCGCTTGCCATGCTT